>JBBRJW010000255.1:0-5286 GCA_038218705.1 Chthonomonadales bacterium
CGTAGGGCCGCGGGTGGCGCTCTTCCAGGGCGATGGCCACGGCCAATTCACCGATGTCACCGCCGCCACCGGTCTGGATAAGCTTCACGGCGCGTTTCTCGGATGCGCGGTGGGGGACTTCGACAACGATGGCTGCGAAGATATCTACCTGACAGGATATCGATGTGGCGCGCTCCTCCACAACAACCTGGGCCGCTCGTTCACCGACGTCACGGCTTCATCCGGCATTCGCCCGCAACCGTTCGGCACGTCGGCCGCATTTTTCGATCTCGACGGGGATGGGCGCCTCGACCTCTACATCTGTAACTATGTTCGTTTTGGCCCTGAGACCGTGCCGCAGCTCTGTTCAAAGGGCGGGCGAATGACGGCCTGCGGACCCAGAGTTTATGAGCCGGAGATCGGCGCACTCTATCGCGGCGAGGGGGGCGGCCACTTCATCGAGATCACCGGGGCATCTCAAGCCAGCCATGTATCTGGCAAGTCGCTGGGAGTGGCCGCCGCAGACTACGATGGCTCAGGAAAGCCTTCCCTCTTCATTGCCAATGATGAGATGCCCGCCGATCTGCTCCACCACGCCTCGGGATCTTCGCTTGCAAACGTCGGCACCCGGGTGGGCGTCGGCTACGACCAGAGCGGCCATGAGTTTGCGGGGATGGGGATTGACTGGGGAGATTACGATAACGACGGCAGGCTCGACGCAGTTGTCGGGACCTATCAGAACGAGGTGAAGGCGCTCTTCCACAACCTCGGAGGCGGGCTCTTTGAGGAGCGTGGGGCTATTGCGGGACTGGGAGTTAACACCATCCCGAATGTCGCCTTCGGAGTGAAGTGGATCGACGCAGATAATGACGGCTGGCTCGACCTTATGATCACGAACGGTCATGTTCAGGACAATATCGATCTGATCGACCGGAGCAGCAGCTACCTTCAGGCTACAAACCTGTTTCGCAGCCACAATGGCAAAACTCTCGAAGAGGTGAGCGCGGGGGCCGGTGCTTGTTTCGCCCGGCGCATATCCGGCCGGGGACTTGCTATCGGCGACTTTGATAACGATGGGCGCGTGGATGCGCTCATTGCGGATAGCGAGGGTAAGCCGCTGCTGCTGCACAACGAGTGCGCGCCGGTCGGACACTGGCTGCGAGTAGCGCTGCAGGGCACGAAGTGCAATCGGGACGGCATCGGCGCGATCCTGACGGCCGAGCTGGACGGCAGGACGCTGACCCGCCACTGCCACACCGACGGCGGCTACATGAGCGCGTCGGACCGCCGGGTCTCGTTCGGGCTCGGCGCGGCAGCCGTTGTCGACAAGCTTACGGTTCACTGGCCCGACGGCACTGAGCAATCGCTCGTCCACGTCGGCACCGACCGCGATATCACGATCCGCGAGGGAGCAGCCAATCGGTGAGCGTGGCCGTGGGCAATCAGGCGATGGCCGCCTCCTCGCACGGGTTCTCGCTCGCAGCGTCGGCATTGCCAGGCAGGACGATCGAGAAGGTTGAGCCCCTATTGAATTCACTCTTCACGGTAACGTGCCCACCATGTGCCTCCACGATATGCTTCACGATGGAGAGGCCCAGCCCTGTTCCGCCGGACTGCCGGGAACGTGCGCGATCGACGCGGTAGAAGCGCTCGAAGATGCGGGGTAGATCCTGGCTCATGATCCCTATCCCGGTATCGGTCACATGCACTGCAACACCGCCGGGGCGGCGCTCGGCGGCTACCCGGATCCGCCCACCACTCGACGTGTACTTAATAGCGTTGTCGATCAGATTAACGAGAACCTGCTCCACCTGGTCATGGTTCGCGCAGACTGGCAAGCGAGCCGGCGATTCCGACTCTAGAACCAGCGTCGCCTTCTCAGCCTGAGTCTGGAAGCGGTCCACCACGGCCCTCAGCAGATGGGCCATATCGAACGGCGCGCGCTCCGGTGAGCGCGATTCGGCCTGCGCTAGAATGAGCAGGTCCTCGGAGATTCGGGTCAGCCGCTGGGCTTCATTGGTAATTGTGTTGAGGAAGTGGCTCGCCACCTCTTTGTCCTCAAGCGCTCCGTCCTGCAGCGTCTCGGCCATCGCACGGATGGAGGCAAGCGGCGTTCTGAGCTCGTGCGACACGTTGGCGACGAAATCTCTGCGCATGGTCTTGAGGCGGCTCAGCTCCGAAGTATCGTGAGCCAGCATTACAACGCGCGTCTCTCGGCCTTCGCGGATCACTGGCGCAGCTACCACGCTCACCACGCTCGCGGCCGAGCCAGGGAGCGCGATATCACGATGCTGACGGGCCCCGCTCTCACGGGCGGCACGGGCCAGCGAGGCGAACTCATTGGAGAGGGTCGCTTGAAGCAGTGTCTTGCCCACAGGCTCCTGGCGCGAGGCGCTTAGGAGCAGCCGCGCGATCGAGTTTGCCCTGGTCACGACGTCCGACGCGCTCACGATAAGTACGGCCGATTCGCTGCTCTCGGTGAGCGCGGAATACTCCTCGCAGAGCTCCTCCCGGTTCGCCTCGACGCGCTTGCACTCCGTGCATGCCGCGGCCGCAGCGGACTTCCGCTCGGCAGCATGGAGCGCCGCACCCCGGCATAACTGACGGACTTGCCGACCGAGCGCCAGGGCAATGCAGGCAAGAACAGACGTGGTACCAGCCAGAATCCAGATCATGGCGCAACCTCCATCACGCTGCTCCCGGCATCGGAATTCCGCTCAGCCATCTGCGCTGCACTTGTATCCCACCCCGCGAACGGTTAGAAGTCGGACTGGCTTTGATGGCTCCTCCTCGATCTTCTCCCGAAGCCAGCGGATATGCACGTCGACCGTGCGGTCCTCAACGTAGGCGTCTGCTCCCCATACCCGATCCAGAAGCGCCTGTCGGGTAAAGACCTGACCGGCATGGGTGGCGAGGAAGAGCAGCAGGTCGAACTCCTTCGGCGACAGTTCCACCCGCTTCTCGCCTACGTGAACTTCATACTTACCGGGGTCGATCGTCAGCTCACCAACCTCCACCAGGGAGTGGCGGTCCGCTTCGCCATTCGCGCTGCGGCGGAGAACCGACTTGACGCGAGCCATGAGCTCACGCATGCTGAAGGGCTTGGTGATATAGTCGTCGGCGCCCAGCTCCAGCCCAACCACCCGGTCCGTCTCCTCCGCCCGCGCCGTCAGCATGATGATTGGCACCGCGCTCTGCTTTCGCAGCATTCGGCAGATATCGAAGCCGCTCGCTGAAGGGAGCATCACGTCCAGGATGATAAGATCAGGCTTTTCGCGCCTCGTAAGGTCAATGCACTGCTCCGCATCGCCGGCCGTGAGGGCCTGATAGCCTTCCTTTCGGAGCGAGTAAGCAACCGCTTCCACAATGGGGGTCTCATCGTCGACCACGAGCACTTTCATTCTCTGTTCACTCTCTCCGCTCCGAGCCAGATCGCGATCAGCTCAGCGGTGGCCAGATTCGTCGCGAGCGGCACGTTGTGAGTGTCGCACACTTTCATGAGGGCCGATATGTCCGGCTCATGGGCATGCGCGGTTAAGGGGTCGCGAAGGAATATGACCGCCTTGATCTTGTCGGTAGCGATCAGAGCGCCTATCTGGAGGTCGCCACCAAGTGGACCTGAGAGCATCTTGTGGACCGCCAGCCCCACTTCACTCTCGATCTCGGTTCCTGTGGTCCTGGTGGCCACGATCTCTTCCTCTGCAAGAATCGCCTGGTGACGCCGGGCAAAGTCGAGCATATCGGATTTCTTGTTGTCGTGGGCAATGAGCGCTACAAACCGCATAAGGCACTCCTTCGCATGGTGAAACGGGCAGCAGCGCGCGGGAGCCGCCTCCTGCACTCTACTGCCCGTACATTAACATCTCATTATGAACTCGTGAAGGTTCTGTTAAGGCGCGCCGTGAGCGCTATGCTGGCCGGGCCAGCTGCAGCGAATCCTTCACGCCGAGGCTCGAGTAGATATCCCGGGTCGCTCGCGATCGGTTCAAGGTGTAGAAGTGAATGCCGCGCGTGTCATTGTCCAGAAGATCGCGGCACTGCTCTGCCGCCCACTGCACGCCGACCTTGCGAACGAAGCGCTCATCGTCATCGCAGCGCTCAAGGGCGCGCAGGAGCCGTGCAGGGAATCGTGCTCCTAGGGCGAGCGACGCCATCCGCTCGAGGCCGCGGCGAGAAGTGATCGGCATGATGCCTGCGACGATCGGGACGCGGATGCCGGCAAGCTCACAGCGCTCGCGGAAGTCGTAGAAATCCCTGTTATCAAAGAAGAGCTGGGTCGCGATGTAGTCCGCGCCCGCGTCTACCTTGGCCTTCAGATAGTCAAGCTCCTTCAGGCGATTCGGGGTTGCCGGGTGGCCTTCTGGAAAGCCGGCGACGCCTACCCCAAAGCCGCGCGGATCCGGATGGAGCTTCGTCTCATTGAATCGCTTGATAAAGCTCACCAGGTCGGAGGCGTGGGGAAACGCGCCATTACTCCGGTCGTACCGATGCTCCCCCTCCGGGGGATCCCCGCCCAGCGCGAGGATATTGGAGATCGACTCGGCGGCGTACTGCTCCAGCAGCGAGCGAACGTCCTCCTCGGTGTGCCCGATGCAGGTGAGGTGCGGAATCGGGTCACAGCTCGATTCCCGCTTGATCTTAACAACCAGCTCGTGCGTAAGCTGCCGTGTGGAGCCTCCCGCCCCGTAAGTGACTGAGACAAACGAAGGGCGAAGCGGCTCTAGCTCGGCAATGCTCTGAAACAGCTCCTGAGAGGCGTCTTCCGTCTTCGGGGGGAAGAACTCAAAGCTAAAGGTCGTCTGGTTGCGCTGAAAAATGTCTTGAATATGCATCGTCTGTCCATCGGCTCCCATGGCGGCGCTTGGTGGTGCTTTATAGTACCAGATCGTCTTGCGGCCAGGCTTACAGGCTATCTGTCGATGGCTCGCCGGGGTATAATATCGGCAGCCGGGCCCTCTGCGGTACCGCACAGACCCGAACAGCTTTCATGGTTAAAAGGACCCCGTATGACCCCGCCCTCCTCCGATCTCCCTATCGCTTGCAAGTTCGGTGGAACCTCGCTTGCCGATGTCGGTCCCGTACAGCAGGTCGCCTCGATTGTCCGATCAGATGCGCGGCGGCGCTATATCGTAGTCTCCGCTCCTGGCAAACGGAGCCCGGACGACCGGAAGATCACGGACCTCCTCTACCTCTGCCACAAGACCATTGAGCAGGGCCTCGACGCCCGCCAAGTCTTTGCCCTCATAAGGGAGCGCTATGAGGCGATCGGCGCGGCGCTCAATGTCGAAGGCGTTTCAGGCTGGCTCG
>JBBRJW010000256.1:0-5278 GCA_038218705.1 Chthonomonadales bacterium
AACTGCCTCCGCGTGGCCAACCGTGCGAATCATATCAACCCAATCCGGCTCGCATCGCCGAAGGACCGTGGACTACCATGGCCGAAAAACCTTGGTCTACCATGGCCGAAACTCTTGGACTAGAGCGGGCGAAACTTGACACTTCGCTCAGAATGACGGTATGACCCGGCTTGCTCGTATGCGGCGGGTGAGATCGACATACGGGTGAAGTTCTGAACAGCCAGGTCGATACATGATGAAATGAAGGTCAGTAATTCAAGCGCTTTGCCGACTATCTTCTCGTATCCCCGGCTGTGCTCTTAGCTCAATGCGCGTATCGCAGCTGTGCGGGGATTTTCGCGGTCGCGGATCCCGGTACATCGGGACCGAATGGAGGCCAGGCAAGATCCTTCGGCCAGTAGGCAGGTCGGCTCTTCAGGAATAGGGAGGCTGGCAGCCTGGTGTTTACAGGCAGAGAGCCCCAGTCCGTCATACCTTTTACCACATTGCCGGCGATGAGCGAATTCAGAGAAGTGCGGGGATCCTCGCCCTTTTGCATCAGAATAACCGAATTATTACGCAGATAGTTGCCCACGACCACCTGGTTATCGTTGATTCCCATGATCACGAACCCCGCCCCCTCCTGCCACCAGCCGTATTTCGGAGGCTGCCCGAGCGCACAGTTTCTGAAGAAGAAGTGTGGGCCGTTGGTCTCATGCGAACGATCCACGCAGGCAATATAGAAGAGATTGCCCTCAAAGAGGATGTGGTGCGCGAAGTTGCCGTGTGCCGCGACTTCGGAGGTGATAAAGGCGCTGGTGATCCCGTTCCGTTGTTTGCTGTTGATCCACTTCTCATCCCGGCATTCCGGTGGAGCGCCGGGAGATAGCGCCAGATTACGAACGCGATCCACGTCCAGATTATAAGCGAAGATACCGTAGCTTGCGCCGGCCTCCGTCGCCATGGCGTGGCGCAGATCGCGAAAGATGTTGTTTTCGATTTTGCATCGGGTCGACACGTCGCGCAGGTCAACTCCGTAACCGTAACCGCCGCCCCCCTTTTCCTTTGCCTCATCGAAGAAGCAGCCTTCCACCACCACCTGCCTTGAATAGCAGATCTCCACATGATGCCTGCTGGGATTGTAAACTTCCATGTTGCGGATATAGGCGTTGCTGACGCGCTTCAGAAAGAGGGCGCTTGCTTTCTCGCCGGGTTCGTCGGGCATCACGATGCGAAAACCCTCTATTCCAACATTCCGCACGGGGATCAGCTTCGCCAGAATGGCGTTCTTCTTGTCGGGCTGCACATCGCTTAACCCGATCGCCAGCGGAAGATCCAGAGTGACCTGTTTGCCGCTCACCCCGGTGATCTGGAAGACACCGCCTCTGCTGCGCCGCGCCTCCGGGTAGCTCCACCTGTCGAGATCCTCCTCCACCAGGACCATATCGCCGGTATTCAGGCTGGCGGCATCGGTCAAAGTAAGCGTTGAGGCGCCGGGCGCGACATCCGCTGTAATCCGGCGCGGCTGGTATTGCGGGCCCAGCTTTGCATAGTCGTAAGAACCGCCCGACCCCCACCAGGAAAAGACCATCCCATCCTCTGGCGGGCGGATGACCGACTGTTTTGGCCCCGCTCCACGCAGGATAAGGTTGCTCTTTTTGATGGTAATGTGGCCGAAATGGTACGTTCCTGCCGGGAAGCTGAGTATCGTCGGTTCTGTAATGCCGTCAATCAGGGATTGCAGCTTTGCCGTAACATCCCCGCCATCCGGCGTGATACCCTTTTGTGTTACATCCACGACCTGCCATTTGCCCGGGAAGGGATCCTGCCATGTCACATCACGGAACCCGCCAGGCGGCAAGCGGCTTTCAAGATTATCTGTACTGGCGTGCGCCAGCATGCACAGGACGATCAGCATGATGGATACGCAGAGGCATTTTTTGTGACGCATTGGCGCAGCCTTTCTAACCGACCCTTTGAAGACCAACATTCTGTCTTCAGAATGCTGGAGGTAACTATTCAGCCTGATAATTGCAGCTGAATTTGTTCTCCCTGAAATGTATGTGTAAGCATGAGTGCGCATTCCGCTGAAAGCGCGCCTTGATTCCGATTGAAAAAGGGTTCTGGCACGCTTTTGATGATGGCAGCTCGCTCCCTTGAGCGGCACATCCGGCTTTCTGGAACATCAAAATCGGTGGTGTGCGTACGGCAATCATTACTTCCTGAGGTGACAGGTTGCCAGAAGACACCCTACTCCGGCTCCTTAACCACACCCACCCACTCCGCATCCTCTATATCGAGATCCCTGCGGAGAATGAGATGGATTGCCTTACCTTCTGTATGCAATCCATCACGCGTCGCGCCTGCTGTCCGCTATGCGGCCGACCGTCCGGCAAAGTGCATAGCCGCTACTCTCGTGCCCTGACCGATCTACCATTGGGCGCGAGAACCGTCCAGATTATCCTGGCGGTCAGACGCTTTTGCTGTCGTACACGATCGTGTCCCCGCAAGATCTTCTGCGAGCGGCTGGGCGAATTCGCTCGTGCCTACGCGCGGCGCACCACTTGCATGCACCAGGCTCTCCAGCATATCGGACAGTCCGAGGGAGGCCGACCGGGCAGCCGATTAGCCGAGGACCTGGGGCTGCCCAGCAGTCGCATGACCCTCCTGCGATTGGTGCGGAGCACAGGCGATCAGGCGGTGCCAGCCCCAACGGTTGTAGGTGTGGACGACTTTGCGTTCCGGCGAGGACGCACTTACGGTACGATCCTCTACGATCTGGAACGCCATCAGGTCCTCGATCTCCTACCCGACCGTTCTGCCGAGAGCCTGGCACAATGGCTACGCGCTCGGCCGGGCATTCGTATCATCAGTCGTGATCGCGGCGGCATCTACGCCCAGGGAGCCCGCGAGGGTGCCCCGCAGGCACAGCAGGTGGCCGACCGCTGGCATATGGTCGAGAACCTGGCTGAAGCGTTGGCCCGGTTTCTGAGCCAGTGCCAGAACGACCTGCGCGCCGCGGCCGTTCCAGCATGCGATACCGTCGAAAGCGCTTCTACAGCCAGCGTCCACCACGCCACCGTCGCCTCTGCAGAGAATGCCTCCGATTCGAGGACCGCCCCTCTCAATCGCGCGGAGCAAGCCCGGCAGAGCCACCGCGCGGCTCGCCGGATACGATATGAAACGGTGCATCGCCTACACGCCGAAGGGCACACCAACACACAGATCGCGGCGCACCTACGGATGGGGGCCTCAACCGTCTGCAAGTTCTTGCGGGCCAAGAGCGTCCCCGAACGCGCAGAGCGCCGTCCCGCCCCGACCAAAGCGAACGCGTTTGCGGCCTACGTGCGCCAACGCTGGGACGAGGGCTGTCGCGATGGGCGTCAGCTTCTGGCCGAGGTGCGCGAGCGCGGCTACACGGGATGCCAATCCAGCTTCTATCGCTCGCTGGTTCCCTTGCGCCAGGAGGGCCAACCGCATTTTCTGCCACCGGCGATCCATCGCGTCAGCCCCCGGCATGTGGCGTCGGTGCTGCTCAAACAGAAGCGCAAACCGCAGGAGCAAGCGCTGGTGGAGCGCCTCCTGGAACAGAATCCGCTCCTCCGTGTAGCGGCAACAGTGGCCGAAGGGTTCGTCCGCCTCGTACGGCACCGCAGCAATCAGGCGGAGGCAGCCCTGGAGTCCTGGGTGGAAGAAGCGATCGCTTCCGCCATTCCGGCACTGGTATCCTTCGCGCGCGGTCTGCGCGAGGATTGGTCGGCAGTTGTGGCGGGATTGTCGCTCTCCTGGTCCAACGGCCCGGTGGAGGGGGCAGTAAACCGGCTGAAGATGATCAAGCGCCAGATGTTCGGCCGTGCAAATTTCGACCTGCTGCGCCGCCGGGTTCTAGCGCCCTGAGGGAGCGAGCTGCCATCATCAAAAGCGTGCCAGAACCCGCTTTCCTTCGGAATCAAGGCGCGCTTTCAGCGGAATGCGCAGCGAGGGCGAGGGCCGGGCCAAGGGTCTGTGGGCGACTCCGGAGAGGGCACTTGGCCGGCATCTGCGCAACCAGGAGCGTTTCCTACTCGTCGAAGCATCTGCTGTGTCATGTGCTAGGCTCCTCTGACGTGCGCTCTCCTGTTGCGGCCCATAGGCGGCTTCGGTACAGGGTGAAAGTCTTACGCCAGGGCCAGTGCCAAGCGCTTGCAGTCACCCCTTCCCGAGCGAAAGACGCGTCGCGAAAGGCGCTCTGCGGCTGGAACATCCTCCGCGCGATGCTTCTGAGCGTGTCGGGAAGGGGCCGGGGGTTGGGCACACCACCCCAACTCTGCCGCGTAGCGAGCGCGCACGCAGTGCCGAGCAGGACAGAAGGCCCCGGCCACTCTCCCCGGAAGGAGAGTAGTCGGGGCCCATTCCGTTCAGCCAGGCGTCCCGTACTAGATATCGAGACGGGCCTTCCAGACTCCCTCTGCCATCTGCAGATCGCAGCCGAGCTTCTGGCAGATCCGCTGCATCCCCAGGTTCTCAGGCAGTATATCGGCAACGAGGGTGCCGACTTTCTCCTGGCGGGCCACATCGATGAGCCTCTGCGCCAGCTCGGTGCCGAGGCCCCGGCGCTGGTAGGTATCGCTCACCAGGATCGCGAACTCTGCTTCGTTCCGGCCGTTCACCTTGCTCAGTCGGCCCACAGCGATGATCTCATGAACGCCGGTCTCCGGATTGAGACGGTCGGCAACCAGAGCAATCTCGCGATCGTAGTCGTTGAAGCAGATCCGGATCAGCCGCTCGTGCGAAACACGCTGGGTCAGATTCAGCATGTGGAAGAAGCGGAAGTAGACGCTCTCCTCGGAGAGGGTGCCATGGAATCGCACCATAAGCGGCTCGTCCTCGGGACGGATGGGCCGAACCGTGAGAGTATCCTGCTCCCCAAGCTTCCACTCGGAGATGTACTGTTGCGGATAGGGACGAATCGGCAGCACCGGCAGGTTTGCCTCAGTCATCTCCGGGCCATGGATCACAACGCGAGCGTCGAGGGCAACCATTCCCTCCTCTGAAACAAGCAGCGGATTGATGTCCAGCTCCTTGATCCAGGGCTGCTCCACGATGAGGTCCGAGAAGTTGACAACGAGCTGCTCGAGCGCTTCCATGTCGACCGGCTTTCGGCCTCGAACGCCCTTGAGCGCCTTGTAGATACGAGTCTGCTCCATCATGCGGCGAGCGAGCGTCGTATTCAACGGAGGCAGCGCGAGAGCGCGATCCTTAAAGACCTCCACAAGCTGCCCGCCGGAGCCGAAGAGCAGAACCGGGCCGAACTGCGCGT
>JBBRJW010000257.1:0-5277 GCA_038218705.1 Chthonomonadales bacterium
AGATAGACCCGCCACTCTGCCGGCGCGCTCGCGGCATCGAGCCTGGCCCACGCGGCAGCTCGCCTCCGCACCGCGGCGAGCTGTGCAACATCCTGAACGCTCCGGCACAGGAGGCGATCCTCTCCGCTCAACGCAATCTCATAGGTCGCCTCGCGCCTGCGATACCGTTCCAGCAGCTCCGCTGCAGGATCCATGCTCTCTCCCTTCTGCGCCCCGGCCCCACGGCCAGGCACCCTTGCGCCCCGATGCCCGGTCGTATTGGGCCCCGCGAGCGGCCGTGGACCGGGCCGGACCGCCGGATCCCGGCTACCCGGGCGGGAGCATCGCGAGCGGCCCTTTGCCGAACAGAGTCACGTGCTGCTTCTGGAGCTGATCGCGGCCAAAGGCGTGCGAAGCGCGGACGAGCGCCGTACCGGAGTAGGTATTGGCTCCAGAGTTCGCCACGATGGCAACCGGCGCGAGCCCCAAGGCCGCGGCCGCCAGGTCGGCGGCGATCGCCACGTCCACATCCGCTTCAATTCGCCAGCTATATCCCACCACAACGGGGTCCGCGGCAAGGTCGTGTATTCCCTTGCCCTCCACGGTCTTCGGTTCCACCGTGAGCGTTGCCTCCGTCAGTTGGTTGATATAGTGCCCGCCGCCGATATCGAACAGGGAGACTGCCAGACCCGTCACTCGCGACATCGCACCCTCCTTCCCTTCCCAAAAACTCGTCGGGCGGCCGATCGGCCCGGCTGGTCGTCATGCTGCGCCCTCAGACCCGCCCTCCACCGGTGTCAGCCAGAGGCGGTAGACGCGGCCTGCCCGGGCAAACGAGCGTCCCTCGCTCGTCTCCAGCGCCCGCGTGGGCCGCTCGCCCATGCATGAGAGGACATGGCACCCCGGCGCTTCACCATGGGAGCGGTGAAGCAGTGTATCCGCGGCGTCGAGCAGTGCCTCGGCTGGCAGGAAGCTCTCGCCTTGTGAAAGCGCCTCCACGTCGAACCGGAGCCAGGTCGCCGCGCGAAGGCCGCCCGCGCAGCAGTGGTCCTCCCCTTCGCGGTAGCGAAGCAGCAGATAAGGCTGCGCTGCGCCTGGCGGAACGGCCTCCGCATAGACCCGGCCGGACAGCGCCGGAGCGGTCGAGAGCCGACCTACGATCCACCCGATTGCAGCGCCCACTTCGCTCATATTTCCCCCTCTGTACCGACAAACCCCGATCGCCAAGAATCCCGATCGGTGACCGCGCACACCTGCTTAGACGATGTCGCGGCACACCACGACCACAAAGAGCTCCTCCGTGGTCGAAGGAAACAGCGAAGTCACCTCCAGCAGGGCGCCCAGCACCTCCAGTCGATCGGACGCCGCGGCGCGCGTGCCAGCAGGAAGATAGAGTGAGCAGGAGCTCGTCGCCTCCATGCGGCTCGCGGCGGGCCTCTCGTCAAAGGCCTGGCCCCGCTCCAGCCTGCAGAGAAGAAGTCCGCCGTTGGCGTATTCGACAATCGATCCCCCTGCGCCATCTGGCCGCCGGACGGCTCTCCACCATGTCGCGACCTCGGGAAGGCTGGCAAGGATGCATGCGCGCATTGCCGCGATCTGCTCGGCGGAGAGGAGGCCAGGAGTTGCAGTCTCCAGTGGCACGGGGACCGGAGGCTGTAGAGCGGCGGGAAGAAGCAGGAGTAGCGCGCTCACGGCGCGGCCACCAGGTACGCGAGATGCCCCGCGACCGCCGTGGCGGCCGAGAGGAGTAGCGCTATCGACTCGCCCGGCGCACTCTGGAAGTGCCCCACCGGAGAGAAGCCAGCGCTGACGCCGCTCTGTGCCGCCAGCGGCAGCGGTCCCGTGAGCGGCGTGCCGCCTCCGCTCTGAAAGGTCGCCGTAGCGCTTCCAGCGCCGATCAACACGTAGGAGAGCACGCGGATGCGCCTCCCTGCAACGGCTGCTACGATTGTATTGACTCCCAGCGCTCCCGAATTGATCGCCGCAAACATCGGAGTGGCAGCCACCCCGGCATCGTACAGAACGCTCGAGGCGAGCTGCGCGACCACGCCGCCCAGCGTATTCGCGCCGGGAGGCAGCGGCCCGGCAATGGCAGCGGTCACCGGCAGTGTGGCGCTGAGCGGGGCGAGGGCGGCCACAATGGCGGCTGCATCTGAGTGCGCGGTCGAACCGACCACCGTGACCGGCAGACCGTGTGTGGGATCGACCCCCTGGTAGCTGTCCCGCTCGCCAAATCCCACTTTCGTAACAGGAACCTGCGCGCCGCCCACCTGCTCGGTGGCGATCCCCACCAGGCCCCCGTTTCCGTCTCGGATCGTTACATTGTCGCTCATCTTGGGCCTCCCGGCTCCCCTGGCGGAGCATCCATCCGCCGAACTCCCAGATCGTCGAGGCTCCGCTCCCAGCTCCAGCTCTGGCCGATCATCACCACGGGAGAGTTCGCAGTGGGGCTGTTCGTGGCCTGTAGGATCGAGGTCTCTGCGTCTACCCGGTAGAAGCGCACTCCCCCGAACGGGGGCGTTTCCAGAACCGCCGCCATCTGCCGGCGCATCGCTTCGGTGGCGACAAAAGTACACCCGAGGAGCGCGGCCGGACTTGCGCCGGTACGCGATAGCTCCACGCTCAGCAGAGAGCGATCGGCCTCGCATCCGGTGATGCCGACAGCCGCGAGCCCGAGCTGCTCGCGCAGCGAAGGCTCACCGAACAGGAAGTATCGGTAGATCCAGTCCGTCATCAGAGTGCCACTCCCCATCGCGCCGTGAGCCAGCCGAGCACAGAGGCGTCCTCTTCGGAGGTGAGCCAGCGATCGTAGAGAATGATCTCGCCAGCCGGCTCATCGGCGGTGTTGTTGTACACTCCCTCCCGGTGAAAGAGCGCGTTGAAGCGGAAAGTCCCCGGCATCGTTCCTATCTGTGTCTCCGCCACCGCGGTGGCCGCCATCAGTATCGCGCTATCTGCCGTGCGCCGTGTCCGCATTACGAAAGCGCCCGACCCACTCCAGGGCACCGACAGGTTGTAGGGCACCTCGGTCTGAGCAAAGAAGAATGTCGTCCAGAGGTATCCCCAATAGCTGTTGGCGGTCCCGACCTGGCAGGGCAGCACCCATGTGTGCCCGGCGGACGGGTCGTGAAGCCCCACCATATAGAGCGACGCCTCGCTGCTCAGCGCGATCTCGGAAGTGAGGCGGAGGCCGCTGGCGACTCCGTCCGGCTTAACCATCGGGAGCCCATGGAGCTGCATCGTCGCGAGCGTGGGCCTGGTCAGGCCCGGCTGCGTCGCGTGGTTGCCCTGACCGGAGAGATCGCTCCATCGCCCGATCACATCCCCGTGCGCCACAGCAGGCAGAGTGCCGGCGGCATCCTGCCACAGGCCGAAGTCGGCGCGCAGCCAGAGCCGGCAGCCTGGAGGCGAGGCGGGGGTCCAGGCGGCGCTTCTCGGGCCGCCCACACCCAGCAGACCAAGCATTGACGGACTGGCCAATTCGCCCTCCTTCCCCGCGCCCCGCCGCCCGGTCGAGTCATGGCCCGGCGGGTGCGTTCCCTCACACTTCGATGCCGCGGCGCTGGAGGCGCATCACCGGCGCGCACTCCGCGGCACAGCTCCCTGCTCCCGCACCAGCAGGTCGAGCATCGCCTCCATCCGCGCAAGGCGGGTGTCGAGGGCGTGGAGCGCATCGGTCACTGCGTCGTTACGAGCGGCCTGCTGCCCGCGCCAGCTCTGAAGCTGCGCAACCTGCGCGATGGCGTCGCTCTCCGCCAGACCGTGCGCCCAGATCGGCCCCACGGTCTGGCGGCCCAACGTGGCCGCGCTGAGCAGCGCGGTGATCCAGATCCCAGCACGCTTCATGCGCGTGGTCGCTTCAATGGTCATCTGGTCCCCCTCTAATTGTGCGGACCCAGCACCAGCTCGATGGTTGGCGAGGAGCGCGCCGCGATGTCGGATCGGCCCATCTCGGCCCTGCGAGCCCCACTGCGGGCCCGGTAGAGCGCCGCCTGGGCCAGAAGGCGCTGAGCCTGCTGGGAGCGCACGTACCGGACGTTCTGGCTCGCAAAGTCGAACTCGAGCATCAGTCGGGCGGCCCATGCCTCCAGTAGCGCCGCGGCCGCCGCATAGCGATCGTAGCAGCGGCCATTCAGGTAAAGAATCGGCAGCCTGCCCTCGGCGAACCGCCAGCAGCCGGTCTGGAGGTCGGCCTCCACTGCCTGGCCGGTCACGTCCTGCCAGAAGCCGTCGATGAGCTGCGCGCCCGCCTCCCAATCCGGCAGGTCGCTGTAGAACGTGAAATAGGCGAGTACGCCATCCGGCTGCCGCGTCGGCTCAGGGCGGAGCGGCAGGTAGCGCGCCACCTGCCGCGTATCGTCCAGCGCGGCCTCTACCCGGTCGTCCGTGAAAACGGTCGGTGCGGTCTCATCGGCGATGAGGCCGCGTACCCGAGCGATCAGATCTCCCATCGTGGGTCGCTCCATAGCCTTCTCCTCTACATCGCGGCCTTGATACAGGCTCCCCGCTTGCTGCACTCGCTGAAGACATGCGCATCGTGAAGAAGCAGTCCGCGCACTGCATCCGCGAAGGTAACCTGCAGGCGGAGAATCTCCATCTCCTTGAGCTGTGCGGCGTACGAAATGAAGTCGCGGTCGCCGAAAACCGGGTACTTGGCCGTGCCATCGGTGTAGACCTGATTGGACTCGTACACGTCGAAGCCGGCGCATCGCCCGATGAAGCCTGGCCGGTTGACCTGCCCGTTGAGACTGCCCTCCTCCACCACGCGGTCGCCCAGATCCGTGGCCCGAATGAACTGTGGCGACTGCAGGAGCTGCGAGGTGGTATCCGGATCGACGATGGCCCAGCGGCCCTCGAGCGGCACGTTCTTGCGCGAAAGGGCGGAACGAGCCTGCACCAGCAGGCCGTAGACGTTTGCCCCGGTGATGGCAATGGCCGCGCCGCTCGCGCCCGTGATCTGGTTGTCGGCGTGCACCAGGGCCGTCTGCGCGAGCAGCTTCTTCTCGATGGTGTTGTTCAGCGCAACGGCCGCGCGCTTCATGTAGATGTCCATGGCAGAGAGGTCCGACTGCGCGCGATCCAGGTCGTCCACCTGGAAAGCGAAGTACTCGGCATCGCTCACCGTCATCGGCTCCTTCAGCGGCTGTAGGTCCTGGTAGTTGATCGAGCCGCCGCGGCCGTAGCTGCCCATCGTGATGTTGCCAGGCGTGCGAACCTGAACGGTGTCGCCAACGTTCTGAAGCTCGCCTTCCCAATCCCGATTGACAAGCGGCAGCATCACGTTGATCTGATCGAGGC
>JBBRJW010000258.1:0-5274 GCA_038218705.1 Chthonomonadales bacterium
GCTTTCACATCGTCGGGGGTTACGTAGTCGCGACCGCGGATCCCTGCGGTGGACTGGGCCGCACGAAGGAGTCCAAGCGATCCACGCGGACTCGCGCCCAACGCGACCCCTGGCAAGCGTCTGGTCTCAATCGTAATGTCGACGATGTACTGGCGGACGGCATCGGATACATGGATCGCCCGGGCCGCTTCCTGAAGGCTGAGGATCTCGTCCGTCCGGGTGATGGGTTGAATCGCGTCGATGGGATCGGACCGCCGGTCCATCGCCAGAATCTTGAGCTCCGCGGCGCGATCCGGGTATCCCATCGTAATACGTGCTGCGAACCGGTCAAGTTGCGCCTCTGGAAGCGCATAGGTGCCCGCCATTTCAACGTTGTTTTGCGTTGCAATCACGAAGAAGGGCGACGGGAGCGCGTGCGACACGCCATCTATGGTGACGCTGCGCTCCTCCATGCACTCAAGCAGAGCCGCCTGTGTTTTCGGGGTGGTGCGGTTGATCTCGTCCGCGAGCAGGATATTGGTGAATACGGGACCCTTGCGCACCTCGAACTCGCCATTCTTCTGGTTGTAGACCGTGGAGCCAGTAATGTCGGAGGGGAGCAGATCGGGTGTGAACTGGATGCGCTTGAACTCCAGACCCAGGGCCCGTGAGAGTGCCTTCGCAAGTGTCGTCTTGCCAACGCCAGGAATATCTTCAATCAGCAGATGCCCGTTCGACAAAAGGATGGCGAGCGCCAGTTCCACCACCTCGCGCTTGCCTACAACCGTGCTCTCTATGGCGTCCAGAATCAACTGGGTGCGGGTCCGGAAATCGCTCTCGCTCACACGAAACTCCCTTCAAGAGCTCCCGGTTCAGCCGTGCTCAGCCCTCAAAATCAAGAGGGGCCATCACCGGAAGCACGGCTCGGCGCACGCTGAAGTCGAACGGGGTACGCAGGTCGCACTCTCCGTCCACGGTAGCCCGCATTACCGGGTCCGTGGAGATTCGCCCGGCCGATGCCATGAACGACGCCACCTCAGGGAGCTCAACCTGGTGGCCACCGGGGAGAGCCAGGGCGTACCGCAAGAACCGCATTCGGCTGGTTCCGCGCACTCCGTATACTACGAGCTGCCCATCGGTGATATTTGCATCTGGCGCAAGCGGAAACGGCCCGGCATGAAACCGTCCATTTCCGATTACGAGCTGAAGGGTTTCGAAACAGCTCTGCACGCCATCGATATCGAGGGTAACTCGAAATGCTCGGGACTTGCGAAGCGCACGGACGAGCGCGATCGCGTAGACGAACCTGCCGAACCGGCGCTTGGTCTCCACGGTAAGCTCACGAGCAATATAGGTTGTAAGGCCAACCGTGGCAACAGTGAGAAAGCTATCCTCGCCGGCAGAACCGAGGTCAACCATGGCGCGCTTGCCGTTAACCGCGACTTCACATGCCGCCTCAACATCTGCCTTAATGCCCAGGTCGCGCGCGAACTGGTTTCCGGTCCCCAGGGGCAGAACACCCAGCGTCGAACCGCTTCCCACGAACGCGGTGGACACGGATGAGAGCGTGCCATCGCCACCGCCTACGATCACAAGCGGGATCTTCTCGTCGATCGCTGTCCTGGCCAGCCTGCCAAGTTGGTCCGGCTTCCGAACGGGCTCGGAGCGCACGAGCTCAACACCTTTTGCCGTCAACGTCTCTCGGGCTAACTCAAACCACTCCTGGCCACGGCGAGACTTGGTGTTCACCAGAAGCACCGCTCGCTTATCGTTACACAATCATGCCCCACCTTCCTGCTTTGAAGCATCGATTTGAGCGGTCGCTACCGCCTGCGGATAAGCTGCCTGAACTCCGTCTGATTGCTCGATCGCCGAACTGCCTCTTCCACGGTAACGGTCTTCGATTGAACCAGTCGTTCGAGCGCCTGGTTCATGGTATTCATTCCGAAATGGCTCCCGTCGCGGATACAGGACTGAAGGTCGCTCGTTTCACCCTCCAGAAGAAGCTTACGAACCATCGGCGAGTTTGTCATCACCTCAACGGCGGCGATGCGTCCCTGCCCGCCATCTCGATCCACCAGGCGCTGCGATGTAACGCAGAGGAGGCAAGCCTCAAGTTGTTGACAGACCTGCTGCTTCATCTGCTGCGGGAAGGAGTTGACGATACGGTCGATCGTGGCGGCTGCGGACGTTGTGTGCAGGGTCGTGATTACCAGGTGCCCGATCTCGGCCGCGGTCATCGCAACATCCATGGTCTCCCGGTCACGGAGCTCGCCAATTGCAACCACATCCGGGCTCTGGCGCATCACGCTTCTGAGCGCGGCCTCAAACGAACGAGTGTCGAGGCCCACCTCTCTCTGGTGAATCACGCTCCTCTTGTCCTGGAACACGTACTCGATCGGCTCTTCAATCGTGAAGACGTTTGCAGCCCGCTTCCGGTTGATCTCTTCCAGAATCGCGGCCATCGTAGTAGTCTTGCCGCTTCCAGTCGGGCCAGTAATGATGATGAGGCCCTGCGGCTCAAGCGCCATACGGTTGAGAATGGGCGGGAGTCCAAGTTCCTCGATGGTATACGGCTGGAGTGGCAGAAGGCGAAGTGCAGCTCCGATCGTACCCCGCTGCATGAAGAGGTTCGCACGCACCCGGGCCTGACGGGGAATGGTGAAAACGAGGTCGACTTCTGCTTTCTGCTCGAGCTCTTTCATTCGTGCGTCGGCATCTTCCAGCTCAACGCCATGTCCATCGGATGCAGGGTACTGAAGCAGGGTATCCCGACTTGAGCTGAACATTATTTCAAATGCCAGTTCCCGGGTCTCCTCGGGGGTTGTTACAGGCAGCTCCGATATCACCATCGCGCCATTCACACGAAAGGCCGGCCGCGCGCCCGCCTTGATCACCAGGTCACTTGCCTGTGCGCGAATAGCGGCCTCGAGAAGTTCATGAATACTTGGCATACACTCTTCCTGGGCGGCCACGCTTCCCGGCATCTCGGCAACTGAGAAGCGACTCCAACCGCAATAGATAGACGATCAAATTGCCCATCGCTTCCATTCTAGGTCCCGAGCAACTTTGGGTCAATGAACTATTTCACAAATGACAGGGCGGCAGCGCACGCGTCCGGCTGACCCCATGCCCACTGGACGTTTGCAGCGCCGACACGAAACGAAACGAGAAACAGATGCATCGCGCGGCAGCTCGCGGTTTCGGCGTGCTTGCAAAGGCGGCAGAGAATCTTGTATAATAATACTCGATTATCGTGTGCCCTTGCTAGCTTGAACGGCTTCGTTTCACCTGTGCTCCGGCGGCCCTGTTTCACAATTCTATGATCTCCACTAACTCCGGCAGTCCAGAAGCCCTCCGTGCATACGTAAGGTCGCGCCCGCTTGTCGAGCCCCACTTCAGCGTGCGTGTCGCGCTGCTGCGTATGGCCGATTACCCGGCTTCTCTGGCGCCGGTCTGCCGTGACAATCGGCTCTGCGGGCTCCTGGATGTCCGGAAGGCGCTCAGCCAGATCGCTCTCCTATCGGAGGGTCAGCGCGAAGTACGCCTCACGCGTTCGGTCGAAGAGCTGATGGACCCGCCATCCGTGGTGTTAGGGCCAGATGCGACACCGGCCGATGCCGTACGGATAATGGGGGAAACAGGCCAGATAGAGCTGCCGGTCGTCGATGCTGACGGATGGCTCTATGGGATGGTCCTGCTTTCCGATCTGGCTCTGAAGCGAACGGAGCCGCATCGCCCGATGCGGATTGGCGGAATGGCGACGCCATTCGGCGTCTACCTTACAGACGGCTCGCGGACCGGCGGGGTCGGAAGCTATGCGCTCTTCGCTTCCGGACTGATGCTTGGCGCATTGCTATCGCTCTCCGGATGGATCGTGCTCGGGGGAGTGACGCTTCTGGAACGGTATGCGCACCTTCCGCGCTACGCTTTCCTTACTGCCGATAATCTCGACGCGGCTTCGAGCCACCCGGCGGCCATCGCAGGCACTTCTGTAATGTTCGTGATATCGGCATTGGTCTTTCTGCTGCTGGTGCGGGCTACCCCGGTAGCTGGCTACCATGCCGCAGAGCATCAGACGGTTCACGCCATTGAGCAGGGAGAGCTGCTTCTTCCAGCGAATGTAGCGCGCATGCCGCGGGCACATCCACGGTGCGGTACAAATCTGATGGCCGCGTCGATGCTGTTCACACTGTTCATGTCTGCCGCGCCAATGCTCGACCGAGCGTCCGCCGGACTGGTCGCCGCGCTCGCGACAGCTATGACATGGCGGGGCTTTGGCGCGTTTCTTCAGAACCGCTTCACAACGAAGCCTGCTTCGCCCGGGCAGCTCGCCAGCGGAATCGCTGCGGGTGAAAGCCTTCTGGCGGCATGCCGAACGGATGCCCTCTCCCGGCCCGGGAGAATGCTCCGCATCTGGCGCAGCGGCCTTGTTCAGATAGCCGCAGGCGTCGCCGTCATTTCCGGCCTCGAAGGCCTACTGGAATCGCTCATTAAATAGGTTAGGAGCTCCGTTCTTGATCACCGACGAACTAGCTGAATTGGTTCGCAGCGCCATCGTCTCCGCAAGGGATGCCGGCGAGCTGCCGCTCTCGGAACCGGACTTCGCAGTGACACTGGAGACGCCTCGGAATCGGCACCACGGGGACTACTCGACCAATGTTGCACTGGCGCTCCGGAAGAGCACAGGTCTCGCCGATAGCCGCGACATCGCCGCGCGTATTCTCCGCCGCATCCCGACCGACAACCGACTGATCGCCCGGACGGAGGTCGCGGGTCCCGGCTTCATCAACTTCTACTTGAAGCCTGCCTGGCTGCAGGATTCACTGGTCCAGATCGAGCGGGAGGATCTCTGTTTCGGAACCTCTACGCTCCGCGCCGGCGAGCGGGTGCTGATTGAATTCGTAAGCGCCAATCCGACCGGGCCAATCAGCGTTGTCAACGGGCGCGCCGCAGTTCTCGGCGACGTTCTTGCGAACCTCCTCGCTTCACAGGGCGCCACCGTTGGGCGTGAGTTTTACATTAACGACGCCCTGAACTCTACGCAGCTCGCGGTGTTCGCCGAAACGGTGTTTGTTCGGTATATGCAGATCCTAGGCCACCCGGTCACGTTCGCGGATGGCCGCACCGAGGCCGCGGGCGGCGGTCCAGCTAAAGATCCCGTTGCGTTCCCGGAGAAGGGCTACCCGGGCGACTATGTGCGCGATATCGCCCGCTCTCTCGTTGAGGAATTTGGGGATCGGTACGAGGGCGCCGATGCCGACGAGCGCGACGAGTTCTTCCGTACCGCGACTC
>JBBRJW010000259.1:0-5268 GCA_038218705.1 Chthonomonadales bacterium
GCCCAGGTGGTACCGAATGTGCGCCAGCCCGATGTTCATCCAGGGCACATTCTCCACGAACTGCATGTTTCGCCCGGATGCATTCTGGTAGTTGGAGCGGAAGAGCGTGAACAGTCCGATCGAGAGGAGAAAGTTGATCCCCGCGAAGACGAGCGACGTCCAGTTAACGAGTGTACGGGCCGGGTCGTCGCTCCCATCATCAGGATCGACATGGGATTCGGGCTCACCTGCGTTCGAACCATCACCGTGACCCTCGTGGATCTCGGCAAGGTCCCTGGGCCGGGGCAGACACATCACGACGATCGCTCCGACCAGTGGAAGGAACGTCAGCAGTGTCAGAATATTTGGCAGCGCGGATTCGTGCGGCATCATAACCTCATCTGCGTTAGCACTCGAGCGTGCATCGCGGAAGCGATGCACGGAGCGGCGAAAAAACCTCAGTCAGCGATGCCCACTAGTGGAGCAGTATGCTCTTCCAGGTAACCAGCAATCCCAGCACAAGGGCCACCACACCAACGAGCATACCGAGCGCATAGTTGCGCACGTAACCCGTCTGGGCGCGCCGCAAGCCCTGGCTCAGCCCTCCGACTATTTTGGCAAGCCCGTTCACGGTCCCATCGATCAGCCCGACATCGACGGTCCGCCAGAGGAGCCGATCGGCAATCTGGCCGCCAACCCGGATGAACAGGAAGTTGTAGACCCTATCGAACTTCCACTTGTCCATGAAGAAGTTGTAGAGCGGGTTGCGAACCTTCTCGGCCTCAGTCTTTAGTTCGCCTGTCTGCATGTGGCTCCTATAGAGTGCTGCAGCCAGGGCCAGCCCTACAATTGCCACGATGCTTGAGATGATGTAGCCGGTATAGGGACCCGCGAGGAAGCCGCCCGCTTCGCTCGCCGGCAGGCGCGCGACGGAGGGTTCCAGGAAGTTCTCGAGCAGGTGCGTGGGCCCGAGGGCGATCCCAGCTACCACGGAGAGAAACGCCAGCGCGTAGAGTGGGAACATCATGGACGGCGGGGACTCGTGGACGCTGCCGGTTCCTTCTGCTGCACCGTGGCCATCGTGCGCCGCCGGCTCAGCATGGCCCGCCGCGTCGAAGTGCGCGTGCGCCGTACCGTGCCCCTCCGGGTCCGCATCGTGCTCGTCGAAATTGCTGTGGTGGTGGCTCGGGAGCTTGCCATCTTCGAATCGCGGATCCGTGTAGAACGTCTTCCACATCAGGCGGTTCATGTAGAAGGCGGTCAGCAGGGCTGTGAAGAGCCCGACCAGGTAGAGCGTCGCTCCGTGGCCCCAGGGCGAGCGGGAAGCGCTGTCGAGAATCTCGTCTTTGGACCAGAAGCCGGAGAGCAGGGGGAAGCCTGCGATGGCATAGGTGCCAACAAACATGATGGCCCATGTGTGCGGGATGAGCTTCTTCAGGCCGCCCATTTTGCGCATATCCTGCTCGCCATGCATGGAGTGGATCACCGCGCCGGAGCCGAGGAAGAGGAGCGCTTTGAAGAAGGCATGGGTCGTAACATGGAACATACCGGCGGTGAAGTTGCCTGCCCCGCAAGCCAGAAACATGTAGCCGAGCTGCGAGATCGTCGAGAAGGCGAGCACCTTCTTGATGTCATTCTGGACCAGGCCAATGGTCGCGCCCATGAACGCGGTCGCGAGACCGATCCAGCCCACGAGCTGCAGGGCCGCCATCGAATGCACGAACAGGAACGAGCAGCGCGTCAGCATCACCACGCCGGCGGTCACCATGGTGGCCGCGTGTATGAGCGCGGAGACCGGAGTGGGGCCTGCCATCGCGTCCGGCAGCCACACCCAGAGCGGGATCTGTGCGGACTTGCCCATTGCGCCGATAAAGAGCAGTACGCAGATGGTGGTGACGGCGGGGGCAAACCAGAGCTGCAGATTGGTCAGGGAGTGCCCCAGCACATCCTGGTTCCGCATCGCGAGGTCCATTACGCCCCGGTGGCTCTCGGTGAAGAACGACAGGGTGCCGAACACAGACCAGACGGCCATCATTCCGAGTGCGAAGCCGAGGTCGCCAACGCGGTTAACGATGAAGGCCTTGTTGCCGGCTTTTGCGTTCTCTACGTCGGTGTACCAGAAGCTAATGAGCAAGTATGAGCAGCTCCCAACTCCTTCCCAGCCGACGAACATGAGCAGGAAGTTCTCCCCGAGCACGAGGAGGAGCATCATGAAGATAAAGAGGTTGAAGTAGGTGAAGAAGCGTGGCTGCTCGCGATCGTCGGCCATGTATCCCGTGGCGTAGATATGGATCAGCCCACCGACACCGGTAACGATCAGCGTCATCAGCATGGAGAGCGGATCGAGCAGCAGCGCGAAGTTCACCTGGAATCCGGCGAACTTAATCCACGGCGCAGCGGCCGAGAGGCCCGGTATCATCGGCACAATGATCCGGTGCTCAGGCGAGGGCAGCACCTCCCTGAAGAGTACCGCGAGGGTGACGGCGAACGCGGCCAGCACCACCCCGGGCGCAACAAAGGAGACCGCCTGCTTGGCGCGCGCGTTATCTTGATATAGGAAGCCGGCGAGCGCATGGTGCACGAAGCCCAAGAGCGGGAGCCAGACTATCAACCAGGCATACGACTGCATTTAGGCGTCCTCAGAACTTCATCAAGTTGATTTCGTCGATGTTGATCGTCTCTTTGGCCCGGAAGATGGCGACGATGATGCCCAGGCCGACGGAGACCTCGGCGGCGGCCACGGCGAGCGCAAAGATCACATACATCTGCCCGTTCATCTGTCCGAAATGGCGCCCAAGCGCGATGAACGACAGATTGGCGGCGTTTAGCATGAGCTCGATGCACATGAATATCACGATCGGGTTTCGCTTTACCAACACCCCGATTACCCCGGTGGTAAAGAGGATCCCGGAGAGCACCAGATAGTATTGCGTCGGAACCATCGTAAGGCCTTTCCTCGCGCCCAGTCTGGCGCAGCGGCTGCTGTAGGTCAGTCGACCCGCCGCTTCGCCATGATGATCGCGCCAATGACCGCGACCAGCAGGAGTATCGACGTAATCTCAAACGGGAAGAGCCAGGGCAGCTTCGAGCTAAAGAGCGTCAGTCCAACCGCCTCTACGGTGCCCAGTGACTCGGCCGTGGCGGAGGTCGTCAGGCTTCTACTCAGCGGCGCGAGGGACTGCGAAAAGACGAGTGTCGAGATAAAGACCACCGCAAGGCCGATTGTGGCGATCGGGTGGAGCCTGCCGGTCTCCCGAAGCGCCTGCGGCGCGCTCAAGTTCAGAAGCATGATCACGAAGAGAAAGAGGACCATGATCGCGCCGGCATAGACAATTACCTGAACCGCCGCGATAAACTGCGCGGAGAGCGTAATGTAGAAGGCGGCCACGCAGAGAAACGATGTGACTAAATAGAGAGCGCTGCGAACCGGGTTCTGGCTCGCCACGACCATAATCGAAGCGCCTACCGCGATCAGTGCCAGTACCCAGAAGAAGGGAAGCGACATAGCAAGAATGATCCTCTCCTGCCGGACGTTTGGGCCGCCGGCCTTCAGGGACGGGCTAACGGTTCAGGCGATCCGCCAACGGCGCACCGACCGGGACGGGAGCAGCGTTCAGGCTCATCGGAGCCGTGCGCGCTATTGGAGTGCTCGGCTGTGCGTCTGGTTCCACTGTCTCGCGCACGAGCGAAAGCCCCGCGAGGAGGAAGAGCCAGATGAGTCCGATTGGCAGCAAGCGCTTCCATCCCAGGTTCATCAGCGAGTCGTATCGCAGTCTCGGCAGGGTGGCGCGCAGCCAGACATAGAAGAATATGCCCATCATGATCTTGCCCAGGAACCAGACGAACCCCGGGATGGTGTTCAAGATCGGGATATTGAATGGGGGAAGCGATCCTCCCCAGAACATGGCGGCATTCAGTCCGCAGACGGTGAGCATGCTCGCATATTCACCCATGAAGAACATCGCGAACTTCATGGAGGTGTATTCGGTGTGAAAGCCTGCGACCAGCTCCGATTCGGCTTCGGGAAGGTCGAATGGCGCGCGGTTGGTCTCCGCGATCATGGCGATCGTGTAGAGGACTACCGGCACGCCCAGGCTGCCGAGCCAGTACCAGGAGAAGATCGATCCCTTCAGCACCGTCGGGAGTGATTCGATGCCGAATGGCATGCCGCTCTGGGCACGAACTATGTCGTCGAGCTTAAGGGATCCCGCCAGGACCACCACGCAGAGGAGCGACAGACCCATCGCGAGCTCGTAGCTAATGAGTTGAGCGGAGGCACGGAGGCCACCCAGAAGCGAGTACTTGTTGTTCGACGACCAGCCTGCGAGAACGACCCCGTAGACCTGCAGCGACGACATCGCCAGGATATAGAGCAGGCCGATATTGACGTTGCCAACCGTGAACGGCACCGTGTAGAGATCGTGCGGAGCGGCAGTACGACGGAACAGCACGTCGGTTACAGGCAGCACTGCGCCGCCTGCCAATGCCGGAATCATGGCGATCACCGGAGCGAGGTAGTAGATCCGCACGTCCACACTGCGTGGGCGGATATCCTCCTTGAAGAAGAGCTTTAGGCCATCCGCCATCGTCTGCAGCAGACCGCGGGGTCCGACCCGGTTGGGGCCGGAGCGATCCTGCATCAGCGCAATGACCACGCGCTCGATCCAGATGAGGCCCGGCACGATCCCAAGGATGAACCCGATGATTGCCGCAATCGCAATGTACGGCAGCAGCGCGGGCAGCGAGATGCCCGCGAGGTGCTCGGGAAAGACGACACGGAAAAGAGTATGCGTCGCGTGCATGAGTGCTCCTGACCTCTAGCCGATAGCAGTCGCGCCGGCGGACGGTGCGACAGTCACCGGTACAATGGCGGCGGGAATGGGTGCGCTGGCCGGATACTCCCAGCGCGCGCCGAATTCGCCGAGGTCTTCCATGTTGACCATGGAGTAAGCCGGTACGGCCTCAGCGATCTCGCGCCGAAGGTCCGCATCGGAGAAGATAACCGTATCTGCGCCGAGAAGGCCCGATACCTCTGAGAAGACGAGCCAGTCAGGCTTTATCTCCGGATGGAGGTCGAACGCCTTATAGAGCCGCTGGACTCTCCGCTCGACGCTCGTATAGGTGCCGTCCTTTTCCGCCACGGAAGCTACGGGCAAAACCAGGTCCGCCAGTTCGGCCGTTTCGGTCATGAAAAGCTCGTTCACAACCACGAAGTCGCAGCCTTCGAGCGCGCGCCTCACCAGTGCGGGGTCATGGTACTTCTCGGCGAGCTTCGCGCCGACGATCCAC
>JBBRJW010000260.1:0-5265 GCA_038218705.1 Chthonomonadales bacterium
GATCCGACAGGTGCGACAGCGCATTCGCGTCTCCAAGAACATCCAGCAGATCACCAAGGCAATGAAGATGGTGGCGGCGGCGCGCCTGAAGAAGGCCCAGGATCGCGTTACTGCAGCGCGGCCTTACTCGGCCACCATGCGCGAGATGATGACTGGCCTCGCCGGTGCGGTTGGCGGTCAGATCGAGCATCCGCTGCTGGAGGTCCGCACGCCTCGAACGATCGGATTCTTTATCATCACGTCCGACCGCGGGCTGGCTGGCTCCTACAATTCCGCCATGCTTCGGCGCGCCCTGGAGATGCTGAAGGGCTACGATAAGGAGCGCCTGCGGCTCTACTGCGCGGGGCGCAAGGGAATCCAGTTCTTCCGCCGCCGCGGTTACCATGTGGTGGAGGAGTTTGCGCTCCCCAACACGGGCATCTCATTTGCGGAAGCGCGCGAGATAACGACCACGCTGCGGGCAGCTTTTGAGTCGGGTGAGATCGATCAGCTCTTCCTTCTCTATACACGCTTCTACACCGCCATTACCCAGAAGGTAACCGATATTCAGCTGCTCCCAATCGTCACGCCGGACGGTGGCGATGCAAGCGCTGCGGGCGAGCAGGAGGACTACCTCTTCGAGCCGAGCGCCGATGTTCTTCTCCGGTCGCTGCTCTCGCGCTATCTGGAGGGCCAGATCTATCAGGCTCTGCTCGAGTCGACGGCAAGCGAGCATGGTTCCCGAATGACCGCGATGAGCTCCGCCACCGACAATGCGGGCAAGATGATCACGACGCTGACGCTCCAGCTCAACCGGGCGCGCCAGGCAGGCATCACCCGCGAGATATCTGAGATTGTCGGCGGAGCGGAAGCGCTCAAGGGTTAGCCGCTCCCCGCCCGGGAGGGGCCGCTGTATGCCTGAGATCCTACCGTTCACGAAGATGCAGGGCGTGGGGAACGACTTTGTTGTCATCGATGGACGGCTTGCGTCTGATCTCGACTGGTCGGTATTGGCGCAGGAGATTTGTGACCGGCATACGGGCGTGGGTGCTGACGGGCTGCTGGTAGTCGAGACGACCCACCTCGCCGACATCTTGATGCGAATGTACAACCCGGATGGCACTCCGGATGTGTGCGGAAACGGCCTGCGGTGCGTATCGCGGTATGCGCGTGAGCGCGGACTCGTCGTTTCCGATCACTTTCGGGTAGCAACGCTCGCAGGGCCCCGGGAGTCACGCATCTTCCGCGATGCTGCCGGTGCGTTTCAGGGCGCCACGATTAACATGGGCCTGCCGCGGCTCGATCCTTCGTCGATCCCGATGCTCGTGGCGCTGGACCGTGTAGTCGATTACGGCCTCGACCTCAACATGGGCGACAGCCTCTCGTTTAGCGCGCTCTCCACCGGCTCCACCCACGCGGTTACGTTTGTCAGCGCCCTGCCCGACGACGCCACGTTTCACAAGATCAGCCCGCAGGTTGAGGAGCACCCCATCTTTCCGGAGCGTACAAGTCTCATCTGGTGCGTTGTCGAACTGCCCACTCATCTCCGTATTCGAATCTGGGAACGTGGTGCGGGCGAGACCTGGGGGTGCGGTACGGGGGCATGTGCCGCCGCCGTCGCTTCGGTGCTGCGTGGTCAATCGCCGGCCGGGGAGCCTATCACCGTATCCAGCGTCGGCGGAGATCTGGTGATCCGATGGAGCCCCGGCGAGCCGATGGAGATGAGCGGTCCCGCCGAAACCATCTATGAAGGCCGATATCCCCTGGAGCCAGCGCACACATCCGCATAACCCTGCGGTCGCGGCCGGGTCGGGAGCCAACCTTGAAAAAATTACTTCCCCTGCTAATTATCTTCATCGGCGCTGGCGCAGCCGTCTACCTTGGCTGGTCCATCCGACAGACCATTCGCCCCGGCGCGCGCCGCCACCAGGCGGGTATCGACCGGCTGGCGCAGAAGCAGCCCCAGGAGGCCCTGTCCGAATGGATCTCCGGTATTAAAGAGGATCCCGGATACGAGCCGAACTACACGAGTCTCGGCGATCTCTACTCCGAGCTCAACAAGCACGATGACGCCGCTATTCTCTATCGGCGTGCTGTTAAGCTCAAGCCAAACGATGGCCAGCTCTTCACCCGGCTCAGCCGGGAAGAACATCTAACCGCAAACGAGAACAGCGCATATGAGGATGCCAAGCGGGCCGCTGAGCTTTTGCCGGACGATGCCACGGTTCAGGGCCGTCTCGGGCTGCTCGAAGAGGGACGAGGGAAGTATGGGGCGGCTATCCCGCTGCTGCGCCGTGGTGTGCAGGGGCGACCGGGCACTCGCGACCTGGTGTTCGCCCTCCTCCGGAGCGAGCTCCAGTCGTCCGATTTTGCCGGCACACAGCGCGACGCACTCGCATGGCTGGCAAAGCATCCCGGTGACTCCGAGGCGCTGTTAGCAATGGCCAAGGCCTATTCAGGGCAGCCACACACTCCGGAAAACGTTCGCCTCGGAACGCAGTACTCTGAACAGGCTGCCCGGGCAGCGCCGGACAACGCCGAGGGATGGGCGTACCTTGGCAAATTCCATATGGACGCCAACCGGATTCCCGAAGCCATCACCGCGTTCAAGCGCGGATATGAGGTCCAGCCCTACTCAACGATCATCCTCCATGGACTGGTGAGCTGCTATGCGAGGACAGGCCAGACGGCCCTCCGGCAAAAGATGGCAAAGGAACTGCAGGTGGTTAACGCCAGGTACGACCGTATTTCGGTGGTAAACGAGATCATCCACCAGTCCGGGGGCAAGGACATCGACGCCGACCTGGAGCTCTCCCGCCTGGAGGTTCAGGTCGGAAATATTGCCACTGCTGGCAAGCTCTATCGCCAGCTGCTCAATGCATACCCAGACAACCCGAAGGTGAAGGAGGCCGTTGTTGCCTACCTGCGGTACATAGGTCCGCCACCTCCGTCAGGAGCGAAACCCAGGTGAATCGTCGTGAGTTTCTAGGTGCAACCGCAACAGGACTTCTGAGCCTCGCAGGATGCAGCCGTAAAGAGCCGGCTCAGCAGGTCCTCGCGCGTCCAATCTATACGAGCATCGTCGATCCGGTGGCTGCCAGCACCAGCAAGATGGTGACGGCAAAGCCGATGCGCTTTACAGACGTAACGCGGGAAGCTGGAATCCACTGGGCGCAGTCGGACGGTGAGACAGGTCACCACCTCTACATCTCGCCCAATGGCGGGGGCGTTGCCTTCTTCGACTATAACAACGACGGCCTGCTCGACATCTTCGCGCCTCAGGGCGGGCCCATTCCGGGCGACCAGTACAGCGCGGGGAAGTTTCCGACACGCAATGTTCTCTATCGCAACAACGGCGATGGCACCTTCACCGACGTCACCGCGGGATCGGGGCTCGATGCCTATACCAATTACGGACAGGGCGTCTCCATCGCCGACTATAATAACGACGGCTGGCCCGACATCTACATCACTTCGTTTGGCGGCAGCAAGCTCTTCCGCAATAACGGCAATGGCACCTTCACTGACGTCACCGATCAGGCAGGCGTGGCCGATATTGCCACTGAGCTCCCGTGGCCTCTGAGCTCCGCCTGGGCGGATTACGACAACGACGGACACCTCGATCTGTTCATCTGTCACTACGTCCGCTGGTCGGTCGCAATGAACAAGATCTGCCGCGGCAGGGACGGCTCCGTCAACTACTGCAGCCCACAGGTGTTCGATCCATCGGTCTCTCGACTCTATCATAACAACGGAGATGGCACCTTTACCGATGTCACTCAAAAGTCGGGAATCGGAAAGCTGCTCGGGAAATCGATGGGCGTGGCGTGGATCGATTATGACGACGACGGATGGATGGATCTCTTCGTCACCAACGATACCATTACCAACTTCTTGCTGCACAACAACCGCGACGGAACGTTCACAGAGGTCGGTATCGCCGCGGGGGTTGCGCTGGGAAACGACAGCACCCCGATGGCAGCGATGGGGATTGGCATCGGAGATTACGACAACGATGGGCGTGAGGATCTCTTTGTTATCAACTTTGCCCAGCAGCCCAAGTCGGTCTACCGCAATGCCGGCGGGGGTCTGTTCCTCGATAACTCAGGAGTGGCCAACGTTGCCTCCACAAACCAGGCATATATCGGATTCAGCGTGGAGTCCTTCGACTATGACCTGGACGGGCACAAAGACCTGATCTACGGGAACGGCCATGTGCTGGATGCTCGGGAGGCCATCAGCAAGGGCTCCACCTATGAGCAGAGCCAGCAGCTTTTCCATAATCAGCACGACGGTACTTTCATTGAAGATCAGCGCTCGCTCGGCGACCTCGTCCATCCCCGGGTAACACGCGGCATGGCGATCGGAGACTTCGATAACGACGGCGATCTTGACGTCGCCCTGATGGGAGTCAACGAGCCGCTCCAGCTCTTCCGAAACGACGGGGGCAACCAGAATGGCTGGATCACTCTGCGACTGGAGGGGACGAAGGCCAACCGGGATGCGATCGGCTCGAAGGTAGTTATCTCAGCCAACGGCAAAAAGCAGACGCAGTGGGTGCGCGGCGGATCGAGCTTCTGCTCACACAGCGATATCCGCATCACCTTCGGCCTGGGCGATCTGAAGGGCATCGATTCGCTCGAAGTTCGCTGGTCACGCGGGCGCAAGCAGAAGTTCGGTCCACTCCCGGGGAACGCGTTCTACTGGGTCAGGGAGGGCGATCAGCCCGTTCCCGACCCGAAAGTGAAGCGCAAGGGTTAGCAACCCATGAGCCGGCCGCACAGCGGCTCGCACGCAGTGGGACTCGACCTGTGCCGCTCGACCTGCCTCGCCCCATCTCGCCCTGGCACGGCCCGAGCAGGCGAAACGGGCGCAGCACGGTGCGGCTCTAGCGCGAAGCGGGCTTCCAGTGGAATACCACGGACTTTGCCCTGTAGTCGTCCTCCAGGAAGACCTGATAGCCGCCATCCGGGGTCCGCAGGGCTCGCACCGACTCCACCAGGTCGAGGAGGCCAATCTCGCCGAGCTGCGCGTCCGACGAGAGATTCCCGATGAACGAGAGGTTGCTCAGCTTCAGGACGCGCACAAAAGCGTTTCGGATCCCCTCTGAAGCGAGCCCGCGCGTATAGGCCACAAAGACATAATCACCGGCCACGTCAAACGAGATCGGCTCAACCGATTCGTGGCCTGCGGACCCTTTTTCGAAGGGCAGCACTACCTCCACCTTGAGCTTCGCGGCGCCGCCGCTCCACCCGTCGTAGCGGCACAGCACGGGCCCCATCGGCT
>JBBRJW010000261.1:0-5250 GCA_038218705.1 Chthonomonadales bacterium
GAGAGTGCCGCGGCAGCTGCTGCCAGGGCTGAAAGGGCCGGCCAGCGGCCGCGTCTGCCCCGCATCTCGGATCTCTCACCCGAGTACCGCAGGTTCCTGGCGATCGTCTTCCTCTTCAACCTGGGAAATTCGAGCGATGTCTTTCTGATACTGCGGGCGCGAGGATTGGGATTTGACCCGATCGAGATCCTCTGGCTCTATGCGGCATTCAACGGGGTAGAGGCGCTGTTGGGGTACGCGGCGGGGAGTCTCTCGGATCGGGTCGGGCGGCGGCCCCTCATCGTCAGTGGATACGCGCTGTTCGCCCTGGTCTACCTCGGATTTGCCTTCGCACGAGGCCACTTGGCGGTCTGGTTACTCTTCCTCGTATATGGCGGGTACTACACGCTCACGCAGGGATCGCAGCGCGCCTACGCTGCCGATCTATCTGACCCAGATCAGCGAGCGACGCAGATCGGCGCGTACCACACCGTGGTGGGCCTCGCGCTTCTGCCGGCTTCCATTATCGCTGGCCTGCTGTTCGAGCGCGCTCCCGGTGCGCCATTCCTGGTTGGCGCGCTTCTGGCGGGCCTGGCGGCGCTCGCTCTGCGCTGCAGCCCGAGAAGGGAAGCGGTCGCTCCAGGCTAGGTCCCAGGCGCAGCGGGCCGCGGGGCGGGCTCGCGCACGGTCGCGAGCGCAAGGATGAACGAGAGCGTGAGCATGAGGGCACAACTGAGGAATGGCAGAGCATGGTCCGGCAATTTTATGCCGAAGACCGTCGGAAGCCGCAGCGGATAGAGAAGTCCACTCAACACGACGCCAGCAATGGCTCCGATTCCCTGGGAGGTGCCTACCGCGCCGATGACAGCTCCACGCTCGCTCTCCCCGCAGTCTGTGGCGACCAGCGCCATCCAGGCCGGAAACGCGATGATGAAGCCGATCCCGAGGAGGGAGCCGAAAGCGATCAGGCTGCGCTCGCTGAACGTGAGAATGATAGCCCAGTAGGAGAGTGCGCAGAGTCCGATGCCCACCTTGACGGCGCGTGCTTTACCAATTCGGTCGCCCGTGGTTCCGAGCGGCACAGCAAGTGCGGCGATGATGAGCGCGGGCCCTATCAGCAGCTTCCCGAACTCCAGCTCGGACAGGGCGAGGCGCTCCATGGCGAACAGCTTCACGTAGGCCATGATGAGACCAATTCCGAGAAAGGTCACAAAGGTCATCAGCAGCGTCATCGGCATGCGTTTCAGCATGAGGCCAAAGCTGTGGAAGCTGAAGCCTTCGCTGTCACCGGGCTCGTGCGGATGCGGCTTGAGCCGTGGAATGAAGAGGACAGCAATGATGGCGGTCAGGGCAAACAGCACCGCCGCAACGTAAAATGAAGCCTCCTTTGACTGCACGACTGCATGGTGCTGATGGTATCCGATTGACCGCAAATAGCGTTCGGTCTGGTTATTGACCGCGCCTCCCAGGAGCGGTCCGAGGGCCAGACCCAACAGGTAGGCGAGGTTGAAGAAGCTCATGGCGGTGGCACGCCGCTTCTCCGGGACATGGTCGCCAATGAGACTGAACGCTGCGGGCCAGAGGGCGGCCGCGCCAATGCCATCCAGGACGCGCAGTATGATCAGTATCCACGGGTTCGAGATGTGTGGCGTTACGGCGCACGTGAAGATCGACAGGCAGGGGCCGGTAAAGATCAGGACCCGCCGGCCTACCCGGTCGCCGAGCACTCCAAAGGGCGACTTGAGCAGGCCCTCGACGAGGATAAACGATGTGGCTGCAATTGCAACCCACTGGGGACGGAGATTGTGCGCCCGGATATAGACCGGCATTGCGGAGATGTTAACGGTTGTGTACGCGAGCTCCGCCAGTGCCGCTACCAGCACGACCGCGGTCATCAGTCGGACCAGCGAGATGCGCTGGCCGGGCGCTGCGCCTTCGATGACAAGGTCGCTCGCCGGCACAACAGCGGGCTCGAGCGGCGCAGATGAATTCTCCTCAATGCTCAAATGTTAACCTCGGGGAAGGGCGGGGATGCTGCAGCGCCCCAGCCCGCTATTGTGATGCGTCAGACAAGCGCACTTAGATGCGATCGTTCTGCGAGAGAGACGGGCCGACTCGCCAAATCGTTTCGCGATTTGAGCGGCCGTCGAAAGGAAGTGATCCGCCCCCGAAGGCCGGAGGCACGATCGGGAGCGGATCGCGGGCAGGTTCAGTCGATTGTTACTTCGCGGTTCGCTTCCGCTGACTGATAGATGGCGTCCATGATCTTTGCCACCATCAGCCCATGCTCGCCGGTGACCAGTGGCTGCTTGCCATCCCGTATGCACTCCACGAAGCTCTTCATCTCAGCATAGTGGGTGTTGATGTGAGGGTTCGGCACCTTCGGCTCGAAGTTGTAGACCGATTGGTACTTCTCCTGGGTAATGGTTGCCGGAGAGGTCTGGAGCCCGCCCTCGCTCCCGAGAAGAGTCGTGTTGTGTATTTCCTCTTTGATGTTCGCCACGAAGCTCGACTCGAGAACAATGGTTGCGCCGTTGTCCAGCCGGATCAGGGCCGCCGCCATGTCCTCCACCGTGAACTTCTTGTAATCCCATTGACCCATGAACCCGACAATATCGGATCGCTTGCCGAACTTCTGGTACGTCACGCCGCTCGCAGCGATCGGTTTCGGGTGACCCATCAGCCAGAGCGTAAGGTCGAGGATGTGGACGCCGATATCGATGAGCGGGCCGCCGCCCTGCTTGCTCTTATCGATGAATACGCCCCAGCCGGGAATGCCGCGGATCCGCATTGACTGCGCCCGAGCGTAGTAAACGTCGCCGATCTCCCCCGCGTCGACAAACCGCTTGAGAGCCTGATTGGTTGGTGCAAATCGGCTGTTGTAGCCGATCTGGAGGAACTTCCCCGAGGCTTTTTCGGCCGCGACCATCTCTGCGCCCTCTCTGGCGTTCATGGCGATGGGCTTCTCGCAGAGGACGTTCTTCCCGGCCTTCAGCGCATTGATCGTGATCTCATGATGCGCGTAGTTCGGGGTACAGACGGAGACGCCGTCGATCTCGTCCATCTCAAGCAGCTTGCGATGATCGTCGAACGTGCAGCGTACCGGGTACTTCTCAGCGGTCTTCTTAAGGGCCACAGGATCAATGTCGCACAGTGCAACGACTTCACACTCATCAGGAATTTGCGCGTAGCCGGGAAGGTGCGCCCCGTTGGCAATGCCGCCTGCGCCAATCACTCCAATGCGGACTTTCTTCGCCATGAAACTGGCTCCTTTCGCGGACGTGAGGATCGGTGGGGTATTCCACCCGGGCGAAGGGAGTTCCTTCCGCCGGAGCGAGCGATTCAGCCGAACATGTTGAGCTGGGGCGCGAGCTCGTCTGTCTCGCCGCCACACTTCGGGTCCGGCGCGGCGGCGGGTTTCACCGAGGCCTCGTCCTCCGCCGCGGCGCGCCTGCGGGACTCGCCCCGCCTCGGGCGCGAGGAGCCAGGGCGGTGCACAACACGGTGGCACGCCCGACAGCGCGCTTCGTAAGACTCGTCTGCGCCGATCAGGATCGTTGGCTCATCCCAGGCGGCGGGACGGCCATCCACCAATCGCTGAGTGCGGCTCGCCTCGCCACCACACACTTTGCAGATTGCATGAAGCTTTACGACGTTGTCCGCGACCGCCAACAGGCGCGGCATGAAGCTAAAGGGGAGGCCCCGGAAATCCTGGTCGAGCCCGGCGGCGATCACCTGCACTCCAGAGTCCGCCAGGCTTTCGGCGAGGTCGATGATTCCCTCGTCGAAGAACTGCACTTCCTCGATGGCAACGAGCTGCACTCCTGGCTCGAGCAGGGCGCGGATGGCGGCCGCTGTGAGCGCGGGGGCAGCCTGGAACCGGATGTCATCGTGAGTCCGGATGACGCTTGTATCACATCGGATATCGAGCGAGGATTTGAAGACCTGGACATGCTTGCGAGCGTGCATCGCGCGCCGCGCGAGTCGGATGAGCTCCTCGGTTTTTCCGGAGAACATACTGCCGCATATCACAGTAATGCTTCCGGATTGCTGTGGGCTACGCATTGCCATCGGCTTGTTCGTGCTGATGAACTGGCAGGCGTACGGTGAAGCGGCTTCCTTCGCCGGGACTTGAGGAGCACTCGATCGTGCCGTGGTGGAGGTCCACGAGATGCTTGACAAGGTAGAGGCCGAGGCCCGTGCCAGGGATGTTTCGGATATCATCGCGATCGATCCGCTCGTACTGCCGGAAGAGGCGCTCGCACTGCTCGCTGTTCATTCCCACGCCGTGGTCCTGAACGCTCACGTCGATCCAGTCACCCACTCGCTCGACCGAAAGGACGATTTCGCCCCCCTCGGGCGAGTATTTGATGGCATTGCTGAGGAAGTTTGAGAAGACCTGGTTGAGCTTGTCCTCGTCAGCCTCGATCGTCTCGGGGGCTCCAGGGCGCACGTCCAGCGTGAGCCTATGCTTGTTCGTGAAGAACTTGTAGAAGCGGTGACGCCGGACGAGCTTCTGCAGAAGAGGCTGAATCTGCACTTCCTGAACGGCGATTGAGAGTGGCCTGCCGGCTTCGAGTCGGGATACGTCCAGCAGCTCATTGATCATATCGAGCAGACGATCCGAGTCGGCCTCAATAGCCTCGTAGAACTCGTCGCGGATCTCCGTGCCGAGGGTGCCGTCCACGTCCTGCATGAGAGTCTGAACGGTGCCGCGGATTGTGGTGAGCGGATTGCGAAGCTCATGGGCCACGAACCCGATAAAGTCGGACTTCAGGCGGCTCGCCTCCTCGAGTGCGAGACGCTGCGTCTGCTGGCGGTGGAGCTCGTCCTGCAGCTTGAGTCGGTCCTCCAGCGACCGGCGCAGGTTCTCGTAGAGCCTGGCGTTCTCGATTGCAACGCTCGCCTGGTTCGCGAACGCTCCGAGCATCGCAAGGTGGCGCTCGGAGAACATGCCCGTCTTGATCCGATTATCCAGATAGATGATGCCGAGGAGCTGCGACTGAGCGATGAGCGGAACACAGAGCACCGATCGCAGATTTGTAAGTTGAACGGAGACGCTTCCGGCGAAGCGCGGGTCATCCATTGCGTTCATGGAGAGCACCGGCTGGCGGGACTCGAGGACATGGTCAACCAGCGTTCGGCTGATCTCGGCGCGATTGGAAGAATCTCGATCGCTCAGCGTATCTTCCAGAGCCGCCTTCTCGATATTGCGCACGGCCTCGCCCCAGACGCGACCTGTCTCCGTGTCGACCAGCATGATAAATCCAC
>JBBRJW010000262.1:0-5238 GCA_038218705.1 Chthonomonadales bacterium
ATGGGCATGCCCCAGATTCCGCCGAATCAGGTAATCGTGGGCCTCTCGCTCTTCCTGACGCTCTTCATCATGCAGCCGGTCTTCACGAGCATCAACGACCAGGCGATGCAGCCCTACTTTGCGAACAAGATCACGCTCGAGGTGGCCGTCGATAGGGCAGAGAAGCCCCTGCGCGGCTTCATGATCCGTCAGACCTACACGAGCGACCTGAAGTTCTTTATCGGGCTATCGCGGATGCCCGCGCCCCATACCGCCGACGACGTGAGCATGGTAACGCTGATTCCCGCGTTCATTACGAGCGAGCTCAAAACGGCTTTCATCATCGGCTTCTACATTTACCTACCCTTCCTCATTATCGACATGGTGGTCGCTTCCACCCTCATGTCGATGGGTATGATGATGCTTCCTCCGATGATCGTCTCCATGCCTGCAAAGCTGCTCCTCTTTGTAATGGCGAATGGCTGGACCCTGATCATCGGCTCCCTCGCGCGCGGATTTCGGTAAGTCGGCCGCTATTTCGCACTTTCGCGTTGATTGGCTCTCACGAGCGATTCCGATTCGGCCGACAATATGGATGAAGCCACACACGTGCCGCAGGGGGAGTTGAGAGTGACCGAACAGGATTTAATGGAGGTGGGTCGGTCCGCGCTGATAACCGCACTCAAGCTATCGCTTCCGGTACTCCTTTTTGGACTGGTCGCCGGAGTCATGGTCTCGATCTTCCAGGCAGTCACCTCCATCCAGGAGTTTACGCTGACCTTCGTGCCCAAGCTCCTCTCGGTGATTCTGGCGCTCGCCATCTTCGGGCCCTGGATGCTCTCCACGATGGTGCACTTCATCACCACGACCTTCACGCACATGCCGCCAGTACTTCGATGACGGTGCGGCGCGCCAGGGACCGTCCAACGCAATGAACCTCGCCGCGGTAACCGCCCATCAGTTCTATGCCTTCCTTCTGGTCTTCGCGCGCGTCGCGGGCTTGATCGTAACCGCGCCTCTCCTGAGCAATCGCTCCGTTCCGCGTACCGCGCGCGCCGGCTTCGCGGTGGTGTTCTCCCTCGCCATTCTGCCTTACGCCTCCACGAAGTGCGGTCCAATTCCCGGGCACGTGCTGGTCCTTGTCGCGGCTGTCCTGAAGGACGCACTGTTCGGGATGACGGTCGGGTATTTCGCGCGCATCCTCTTCTCGGCCGTGGAGATGGCCGGATTCTTCATCGACACGCAGATGGGCTTCGGCTTCATGAACCTGGTCGATCCCTTCTCCGAGCAGCAGGCCTCGATTCTCAGCACGTTCGAGTATCAGCTCGCCATCACCATCTACCTTCTGGCCGGTGGGCATCGGGCGCTTCTCGGCGCAGTGGCGGACAGCTTCAGCCTGGTTCCGCCGGGCGCGATCAGCGCGCATGCATCAGCCGGACTGCTCTTTGTACCAGTGTTGAAGACCATGTTCCTGCTGGGGTTCCGGCTCTGTCTGCCGGCCGCCGGCGTGCTCGTCACCGTGGATTTTGCGTTCGGCCTGGTGGCCCGTATGGCGCCGCAGGTGAACGTATTCATGGTGGGACAGCCCGCAAAGATCATCGTCGGGCTCACAACGGTGGCTCTCTCGCTGCCGGTGCTCGCCCTGATGGTGGGGCAGATTACTGGCGGTACGGTGGGCGCGGTTCATGCGCTCGCCCGGGGTCTGCGTTAGGATGGCCGGCGAAGAGAAAACGGAGGCCGCAACTCCTAAGAAGCGCGGTGAAGCGCGCACTCGGGGCCAGGTTGCGAAGTCGATGGAGCTCTCGTCCACCGCAGTCCTTCTCGGCCTCGTGCTGGCCCTTCACAGCCTGGCGCGATCCGCGAGCCGCGCAGTCCTCGACTACTTCGAGATCGTGATGAGGCAGCTGAGCGGAGACACGCTCTCGAGCGGCAAAGCGATGCACCTGGGCGGCCTGGGGCTGATAGCGCTTGGGCGAGCGGTCGGCCCGCTTGCGGCCACGGCCCTCGCGCTCGGCCTGCTGGTGAATATCGCGCAGACCGGCCCGCTCTGGGCGCCCGAGGCCCTGAAGCCGAACTTCAACAAGCTGAACCCCCTCACCGGGGCGCAGCGCTTCTTCTCTCCCCGCTCGTTTGTGGAGCTTGCGAAATCCCTGTACAAGATCGGGCTCATCGGATACATCTGTTTCAGTACGCTTCGGAACGCCTATCCGGAGCTGATGGTCATGTCCCGCATGGATGTCGAGCTGGCAGTGGCGCTGATCGGTGAGACGATCTACCAGATGGCGATTCGCGTGGTGACGACGATGCTGGTGCTGGCGGCTCTCGATTACGCGTATCAGCGGTACTCCTTCGAGAAGTCTCTGCGGATGACCAAGGAAGAGGTAAAGCAGGAATCGAAGCAGACGGAAGGGAGTCCGCAGATCCGGGCGCGGATCCGCATGAAGCAGCGGGAGATGGCTAGGAAGCGGATGATGGCCGACGTCCCGATGGCGGACGCGGTGGTCACCAACCCGACTCACTTCGCGGTGGCGCTCCAGTACAACGCCGACGCAATGGCTGCGCCGAAGGTGCTCGCGAAGGGGAAGGACCTGATTGCGCTCCGAATTCGAGAGCTGGCACGCGAGAACGATATTCCGATCATCGAGAATCCGCCGCTGGCACGGGCACTATACAAGCAGGTCGAAATCGGGCGTGAGATACCGGGGGACCTCTATGAGGCCGTCGCGGAGGTGCTCGCCTTCGTCTACCAGATTAACGAGAAGCGGCGGCAGAGAATGGGCTTACGCTAGCGAACCAGCCAGCTCTGGCTCACTCCTGCGCCGGGTGAGCGCGCCAGTACCGCTCGGCGAGGATTACCGCGACGAAATCGTCGTAGGGCCGGTCGGGGGTGCGGAGCGAAATCGGGAGCAGCCGCTGCCACCCTCGCGCTGGAACTTCCGCAACAAATCGCTTCCGGGCCTCTTCAGAAGTGTGCGATTCTTCTACAACTTCGAGCGGCAGCTCCGGCAGGATGTCCACCAGTAAGCGCCGAAGGGCCGCAGAGTTTGTGCCTCCTCCAAGTACGATCTGCCCGGGCTTATGGGCTACCGCAATCGCGGCGAGCCGCTCTCGAAGCTCCTCAACCGGGCAGACCATGCGTTCCGCGACAGCTCCGTCGCGGGCAGCCACCGCGATCCCGCAGCGAACTCGGCCAGGATCGATGGCGAGCACCGGCGCATCCGCGCGACCATCCTCAAGGGCGCGAGAGTTCACTTCGATCTCGAGCGCTCCAGCCGGAAATCGAGCAGGAGCGGGTCGGCGGAAGCAGTATCGGCGCGAGCGACGGCCGTCAGCCGGACCGGGCCGCGGAAGCGTCGGACTCGCTCTGTAAGCGAGAAGAGCTCGCCCAGATTCGATACTCCGATTTCGGGCGTGCCGGTATTCGAATCGATCCGCGGAATCATTCCGTCGCTTAATGCCGCGTCGCGCACGTCCTTTTGAAGGAACTGCAGCAGAGCAGCGATCAGTTCGTCAGACGTTCGTTTGCCGTCCAGCACGGTCGACGCAATCTTTTCGCCCTGCGAATAGACCCTCTTCACGGCGAGCGGCTGCAGCTCAATCAGCGCCTGCTCGCCCTCCACACTGTTATTGACAGCGCGCGCGACGACCACCACGGGACCGCTGCTCGCCATCAGGTTCTCGGTCAGCGCGTTGATACTGGCGTTCTCGTCCGCGTTCTCCACTCCCGCAGCCGTGATGATCTGCTTGGATACGATCTGCACTTCCCGCGCGCCGTCGCCCCGACGGGCGCCATTCCGGTAGGCGGCTCGGCTCGCATCGTCGAGCAGGTAGAGGAGCTCGCTTCTCACCCGGTCGGGGCGGGTATGCGGGTCTATCGTAACGCGGGCCAGTTCCGAGCCTGCACGGGCCACCAGGCGGCTATGGCGCAGCGTAACATAGGCATCCGCAAACTGGTGCCCATTGTCCTCGATCTGCGTGCTGAGCGCCTCCTTCTGCTTCTCGAGTGCGCTCCGCTCCTCTGTGAGCCGTGCGATGTCGGACTTCAGCCGATCTCGCTCTGCCGTATTTGCATCGAGCAAATTGTTGTAGGCGGATTTCAGCCCGTCTACCGCCTCACCCAGTTGTCGCGTTTGAGTCTGGAGATCACTCTTCAGATTGAGGAGTTTCTGTCGCTCGTCCACGAGATCGGTGTTCGTGCGCTTCATCTCCAGATTCTCACGGGAGAGGCCCATATTCTGCTTCGCAAGATCCTTGTTCGAGTCGGATGCGCGCTGGTTCTCGCCTTGCACCTTGGCGTTGTCGGCGACCAGTCTCGTCTGCGCCGCCCTGAGATGGACGATCTCGATGCGTGCGTTGTCGATTGTCGACTGGAGAATGGTGGCGCGCTCCACCAGGGTCTTCTTGCGGGCGAGCAGCTCCCGGTTGCTGCTGCTCAGAGCGAGCGCCTGCAGCCTCATCGGTCCAATAGAGCTCTGCAGAGCAGCGAGGCTCTTCTCCTGCGCCGCGAGCCTCGCGGTCTCCTGGCTGAGCTTGAGGTGGGCCTGAGCACGTTCGCGCACAAGCCGCTCGTTGAGCCGCTTGTTGTCGCGAATAGCGACTTCGCCCCGGGTGATCACATCCCGAACCGGGGGGAGCACAATGACCACCGTTAGAATGGAGAGTGCGGCGATGACCGCGCCGGTAATGCTCGTGATGAGGACAGCCGTGTACTTGGGGCGCAGGCCAAACCACGAGACGCGCTTTTTCCCCCACCGGCGGCCCTGGAGGTCGCCGTAGTATGAGATAAACCCGCCCAGCACGACCCATAGAAGGATTGCGAGCAGAGTCCAGATCATTGGTAGTACATCCCTTAGAAAGAGTGTGAAGTGAATCGGCGCTTCATCGCGCCCGGTCTGCGCTAGCGGCTCGCTTTAAAAGCGAGAGCAACCGCCGCGACTGTGCCGACGATATCGGGCAGGAAACTGGCGAGCATGGGGGGCAGCCCACCGTTCTTGCCCACTACAAACATGGAGTGAAAGAACATCCAGTAGAGAAAGACAATAAAGATCGCGATTCCGAATCCGACTGTCTTGCCTCCGCCGCGCTGCGTTGAGCATCCGAGCGCCGCACCCATCAGTCCGAAAATCAGGCTTGCAATGGGCAGTGCAATCTTTCCGTAGAGGTCTACCTGCTTGCCCAGAGTCTCCTTGCTGAACTTGCCGCTCTTCCGCTCCCGCTGGATCTCGTGCTGCAGCGAGCGGAAGCTCTTCCGGTTTGAGT
>JBBRJW010000263.1:0-5203 GCA_038218705.1 Chthonomonadales bacterium
GCAGCGCTCCCGCGTTGAAGTCCTCGCTGCGTACCCCTGCGGCGGGGCCAACCACAATCTCCGTAATCGTTCGCCGGGAGAGCAGCCGGTCGCGCCCATCGGACTTCTCGATCTTAAGCTGTATCCCCGTCTCGTTGTCGATCCAGAACTTGAAGCGCGCTCGGCCGCCGTCAGCCGCTGCGCCATTTGCCGCGATACGCACGATGGAGGCGTTCCGTCCCGCAATCATCTCATCGCCCACTCGCTCGGCCGTGTAGGCTCCGCTTCTTATCGCAGCAAACATCCGCTTCGTCTGGTCCTCGCCCTCCGTCGGCCAGAAGGCAACGTCCATGATTCGTGTCTGGTGGTGGAAGTTACGCATCGTTCCGGGGCCCAGGAGAAGCACATCGCCGGCGAGCCGGGGCGGGGCAAGAAACTCCACCCGTGTCCGTCCCCTGGTATCTCCCTTGATTCGCTGCTGAAGGGGAAGTGCGCCGCGGGAAGTGATCTCGGTCAGCATTACGCCCGTGTAGTCTGCGGTCGGCCGCACCATTCGTTTCAGGAGCTCGAGCACCGCCGGGTCAACATGCACCACGTGGCGGGGACGGGCCGCGATTCGAGGCGCACGTGCGCGGAAGATATTAATCCGCGGCGCGCGTCGGACCGGGATCTGTGATCCTGCAGCGCAGGGCGCCGAGAACCATGCGGATGCGATCAAGGTCGCCAGCGCAGCCCTGATAATGCTGACCCTCCGCGTCCTGTGAATCGAGGGCCGGCCGGTAGGCCCGCCCTCGATAGTGTTAGCAGTTAGACATCTCATGACAAACTCGATCCTCAGATATCGCGGGCTCAGTTGGCGGAGCTTGCGTTCTCCGAATCCGAACGCGACTCGGACGATGCGAAGTTATCTGCTTCGACTTTGGCGGCCACAGGGTCATCGAACGGGCTGCTCGCCGTGAACGCAACGTTACGCGACAGCGCTTCCGGAGCGGGCTGGACGGGCAGAACCTCGCGGGTCGGACCATTGGTGACGATCAGAATTGCGAGCGTCGAGAGCGCCAGACCAAGAGTCAGAACAGGGGCTCTGCGCGCACCGAAACGCTCCTGCAGGCCGGCGACCCAGTCCCGCGCCGATTCGGCGATCGATGCGCGCTGGACGGATTCGGCTGGCAGTGTGTCCAGGCGGGCATGCAGCTTAGCCATGAAGTCGCTGCCGGTGTCGAAGCGCTCGGATGTGCGAAGCAGCGCGACAGTGTTCTCCATCTCGCTGGCCACACAGGCGCACTCAGAGCACCCCGCGAGATGTTTCTCAACAGCCCACATATCGCGAGCCGGAAGGCTATTCTCAAGGTAGTCTGATATCAGTTGCTGACAGTTTCGGCACTCATTCGAATTGTTGTTTTGCTGGGTTTTCATGATCTCGCTCCCTGCCTCACTCAGGTTCCCGGCAGGCCATCCTATGCGCACTCCGGCGCTCTCAACTCGTTTATTCCATACCCCAACCGGTCAGGCGCTGCCCGTCAAATAGGGGCCCAGTTTGGTGCGCAGCGAGCTCCGCGCATTAAATATTCGAGACTTCACTGTCCCGAGAGGACAGCCCACAATGGCGGCGATCTCCTCGTAGGGAAGTCCTTCAACGTCGTAGAGAAGGACTACGGTTCTCAGCTTCTCCGGCAGCTCCGCCAGCGCCGCATTGAGTTTCAAGCCCAGCTCTTTGTTCAAGAGCAGTCGCTGCGGATCGAAGGCGCGATCGGGAATCTCCCGTTCTACCTCTTCCTCCTCGCTTCCCTCCTGCGAGAGCGAAGTCGTCATCCCCGCGACGCGCTTATTCCTGCGGCTGTAGTCGATGCAGAGGTTCGTGGCAATCCGGAAGAGCCACGTGTTGAGGCTGGCCCGGCTCTGAAACGAACGGATCGACTGATACGCTCGCACGAACGTCTCCTGCGTAAGATCCTCTGCATCCAGGGCACTGTGGATCATGCGGAATATGTAATTGTACACCTTGCTCTTGTAACGCAGGACTATCTCGTTGAAGGCGGCCCTATCGTTAGCCTGTGCGCGTTGCACGAGCGCCGTGTCAGCGTGCATAATAGTCCCCACAGCAACCATGTTTCGGCTCCAGAGCTCGTCGGTGTTCTGCTATTACTGACGGACCTCCGGTCGGATTGTTCACGTGCGTCCGCATTCTCGCAGCCGACAACCCCGACTCCCGCGATTATGCCGGCTCTGTCGCCCCGAGTATGCCATATGCAGAGTGGTCTGGATCGCTCTAGTAAAGGACAGGAGAACTTGGATAAACCACATTTCGGATTGACCGGCCTGGCGGTGATGGGCCAGAACCTTGCGCGTAACGTTGCGCACAAGGGCTTCGCTATCGCAGTTCACAATCGCACCCTGGAGAAGACGGATACCTTCGTCGCCGAGCACGGAAGCGAGGGCGCAATCGTTGGCTCAGCCGACATGCCCTCCTTCATCGCGGCGATGGCTCCCCCGCGGGCGATCATGATCATGGTGAAGGCCGGCCCTCCGGTCGACTCAGTCATCCACGAGATGATGCCGCTCCTGACGCCGGGCGACCTGATTATCGACGGAGGCAACTCCTTCTTTGAAGACACGGAGCGGCGCCGCCGTGAGGTGGAGAGCGCCGGTTTTCTCTACCTGGGCACAGGCGTCTCCGGCGGTGAGGAGGGCGCTCTGAACGGTCACTCCATCATGCCAGGCGGCTCTCCAGAGGCATATGGCCGCGTTGAGGAGGTATTCCGCAAGATATCGGCGCAGGTGAATGGCACGCCCTGCTGTGCCTTCATCGGTGAGGGTGGAGCGGGTCACTATGTGAAGATGGTGCACAACGGCATCGAGTACGCCGATATGCAGCTCATCGCCGAGGCCTACGACCTGCTCAAGAGCGCTGTCGGTCTGAACAACGATGAGATTGGCCAGGTCTTCACGGAGTGGAACGAAGGCGACCTTGACTCCTTCCTGATCGATATCACGGCGCAGATCTTCAAGACCCGCGATCCCGAGACCGGAGGCTACCTGGTCGACATGGTGCTGGACAGGGCAGGCCAGAAGGGGACGGGCAAATGGACCTCGCAGTCGTCGCTCGACCTCGGATCGCCAGTAACCGCGATTACAGAGGCCGTGTTTGCGCGCTTCCTCTCGGCGCTCAAGGAGCAGCGTGTTGCAGCTTCAAAGGTGCTTCCGGGTCCATCGGGCCAGCTCGAAGGCGACCGTAAGGCCTTTGTGAACGACATCCGGGACGCGCTCTACGCCTCCAAGGTGGTTGCCTACGCACAGGGATTCGACCAGATGATGACCGCGGCCGCCGAGCGGCACTGGAACCTCAACCCCGGTGAGATCGCGACAATCTGGCGGGGCGGCTGTATTATCCGCGCGCGCTTTCTCGACCGGATCAAGGACGCGTACGACGCTCAGCCAAACCTTGCGAATCTGCTGCTGGCTCCGTACTTCACCGAAGCCGTCCGGAAGGGGCAGCAGGGGTGGCGGAATGTGGTGGTGCAGGCGGCTCAGCTTGGAATACCTGCGCCGGCGTTCGCCTCTTCGCTCGCATACTACGATGGCTACCGGCGAGCGACTTTGCCGGCCAACCTGATTCAGGCCCAGCGCGATCTCTTCGGCGCGCATACGTATGAGCGCACCGATAGGCCAGGAGTCTTCCACTCCCACTGGGGCGAATAGGCCGAAGCCAATAGCTCCGCCTGTGAACGAGACCCATCGTGTGAGCCCGGGAGCGCGCTCCCGGGCTCACACGGCACTTGTGCCTACTTCACCCGACCGCTCAATCCGCTTCGCTCCCGCTGCGGCAGGATGCTGCCCGGGGTTCTAGAGCTCGCCCGTAAGCAGAAGGCGATCGCCGGGCTTCGTGTCGATCTCGATCATTCGCGCCTGAGTGGGCTGAAGCTGCCCGCCATTTACCGAGATGCGGGCGACTGAGTAGGGGTTGTGGAGCCAGAGCTTCCCGCCCCGGGACGCTGTGATCTGCGTGGCGACCGGCTGGCCGCTCTGGAAGCTGCAGTCGACCCGAAAGCCGCCGCGGGCCATGAGCCGGAAGCGGCCGGACCAGTCTGCCCGTGCGGCCGGCATGAGCCGAAGCGGGCCCCCGCTCAGGAGCGCCGTCTTTTCGCCGAAGATGGGCTGGCTCTGCAGCAGCGTCTCCTGCAGGGCCATCATGTTTACCCCGGCCGAGTCGAAATAGGGCGAATCGCCCACCCCGTAACGTGTGCCCGGCAGGGGGTTGGTCGGGCTGTTCCAGCCTCCGTAAGGCCACTTCTGATGAGCGTTGAGATGCTGCATGATCACGTCGACGGTGGTTGGCAGCCCGAGGCGCGCGGCCTGCACCGAGTCGGGCGCCCACCCGGCCCAGTTGGGATGGAGGCGGACGTTAAAGGCCGCAATGGCGAGGCTGCGCTCCGCGGCGGGGGAGTTGATGTCAACCACCCCGAAGGGGTAGACGACATACATCTCGGGGTTCTCCTGATTCTGGATGGTAGCGTGCTCGCCAATATCCCCTGCGGGCGCGTAGAGAGCCTCTGAGCGGTCGATTCCGTCAAAGACCCGGTCACTGCCAACCCGCTTGAGCTTCCAGCGCCCGGTCGGAAGCGGGGCGACCTTCGGGAGCCGATCGCGCACGGCATCGAGGAGAGCGGGCTCAAAGCCGAGCTCCTCGCCATGGTCGAGCGTGAGGCGGAAGAGCATCTGAATTGCCGCCAGATCCGTTATCGGATCCTTCACCTTCCACCAGGTTTCGATCGCGTTGCTCGGGAAGAGGTGCCAGAGGCCGTCATCCCCCTGCTTCAGCAGGTCGAGGTAGAAGAGCGTCACTTCGTGCAGCCAGGGCGCGAAGGTGCTCTTGAGGAAGGCCTGGTCGCCTGTATACGCGACGTAGTCGGCGAGCTGACCCACCAGCTCCGCGCCGGGCGTGAAGATGTGTCCCTGGTAGCCAGCTTCCTCGGCATCGAGCCTGGGCGAGCGAGGATGTGCGAGCGCGCCGGCGGTGAACGAGGTCGACGTACGACTGCCCTGCCCCGCGATTCGCCAGGGGGTCGTCCACTCGAGCATGCGCGCGCCGAGGAACCCGTAGGTAGCGGCGGTGGATCGAGCGGCGGCCAGGTGAGAGTCGAAGAAGGCTATCAGCCGGCGAGCAAACTCGGGATGGCCCGCGCCCAGCATGGGCCAGAGTATTTCACGCTGATTCTGCCACCAG
>JBBRJW010000264.1:0-5203 GCA_038218705.1 Chthonomonadales bacterium
GGAGTCAGGTCGGGCTGCATCGCGAGGAGCGCGCGGTCGATGACGGCCAGACTCACTTCCGCCCGAGCCGGACGCCCATCCTTGCCGACCGCATGAATCGTGAATGTCGCGCGGTCGCCCGGCCGGTACTCAGCCCGATCAGGAGTGACTGTGATCGCAAGCATTCGATCTTCGGCCGGCACGAATACATCGGCGCGCGTTTCGAAAGATTCGCCGTCCTTGATGATCGAGGCGAAGAACGTCGCGTTCGGAACGTGGCCGACGTCGATCGGAACGTCGATGAGCATAGAGCGGCCGGGCACAAACAGCGTTCGCGTTCGGAGCACCAAGCCGACGGCGGCCTCTTGAAAGAACGTGTAGCAATCCGTTTTCGGGGTGACGATGAGCACGCGGGCCGTCTCCCCGGGGTGGTACTCGGCTAGCTCCGGGAGGATCTGGAAGCGGCGGTCTTGTGGCTGAAGCCTCCCATCGAAGTCGGGGCCATAGATAAGCATGGGCGCTGATGCGATTACATCCTGCCCCCATCCGTCACTGGCGAGGTAGTCCAGACGATAGTCGGCCGATGCGTCCGGATGCCAGAAGGCCGCGCCATTGCCGGCGGCATCGGTCTGCACGAAGAGCGCCCCGACGCGCTCCTCGCGTGCCGGAACGTACTTCTGCACGACCTTCCACTTCCACGTCTCCTCATCGCGCACTCGGCGCTGCGGGATGGCGGGTATGAGCTTGAAGATCGTGATCTCGCCGCCCGCCGCCACAGGCTGCTCGTCTGCACTCCGGGTGGCCACATCGATTCGCACCGTGTCGCCTGGCAGAGCGAACCGGCGGTCGATCTTCATCGCGGCATTGTACTGCCGAATCGCTGCGCGCGCGGTTCCGACTCCCGTCACCTGCCGCCGGGAGTCGTCTGTCACGTCTGCCTGGATAGTGAACTGCTGATCCTGCGTGGCAGGCCGCGCGCCCCTGCGCCCGTCGGCGCTCGGGAAGCTGAGGTGCGCTTCGCCCGAGGCGTCGGTGCGCGTATCCCCCTCCTGAACGAGCTCGCCCTGTCCGCCGTTCTGCTGCCAGCGCGAATAGCGATCGTTTGCATTGCCATAGTCGAACCATACGGTTCCGGCAGCAAAGGGAACAGGATGGACCACAGGAGCGCGGTTGATGCGGTAGTGGACCTTCGCGTTCGCCACGGGCCCGCCGGAAAAGAGACGGGCGCGCACCAGCGCCTTGATCGTCTCGCCGACCCGGGCAAACGCGTGCTCGGGAGTCACTTCCACCGTGAACTCGGGCTTCTTGTACTCTTCGACGCGGAAGGGGGCCGAGCCATAGGCGTTCTTCCAATTTGCGCCATCGCCCGGCGTAAGGAGAGACACGTTCCAGTCGCCGAGATCGGCGCCCGTGGGCAGAGGGAAGCTTTCGCTCAGTGTGCCGCGCTCACTCGCAATCACCTTCTTGCGCAGCAGTGTGCCGCGCGGGCCGCTCACAACCATCTCCACGGCTTTACCCACGGCGGGCTTGTATGCGCCGGGCGCGCCCTGGGTGAGCATTGCGTGAAGACTCACGGTCTGACCAGGGCGGTAGAGCGGGCGATCCGTGTAGACAAAGGCGTGGAATGCCCGTTCGCCCTCAGGGATCTGGTCGCTGGAGAAATCCGAGGGAGTGGCGAGGGCGTAGCGATTTGGTGCGACGAACGCGAATGCCTGAGCGCGGCGGCGCGTCTGCTGACCGTCCTGGGGTATGTCCTCGGGGATGGGCAGCTCCGTGCGGAACGCGCCCTCGGTATTGGATCGGCCGATGAGATAGCGAGCGTGCCGCGCTTCGCGGCCGTCCGTAAACCGGACCGGCGCCCACACGCGCATGTCTGCATCCGGAATGGGGCGCCCTGTGGTGGCATCACCGACGTAAGCCACGAGCGCCTGCCGATCCACCTTTTGAACCAGCGCAATATCGGAGATGAGAACGATGGTCTTCGCCCTATATTCGCCATGAGCGCCGGCGCGTGCCTCTACGAGGTAAGCGCCCATTGCATCGAAGGGGCCTGTGGCGGTATCGGCGGCCATGTTATGACGCCCGTTGTTGCTGGTGGTCATCGACCATTCCGCAATCTTTTCGCGATGGTAGTCCTCGTCCCCCGTACCCGGGAAGCCACGGTCGAGGTCGAGGAATCCCGGCCGCAGTGGCTCGCCATCGTCGTCCTTGAACTCGTGCTGCGCGAAGCTGCGCTCCGGATGAATGCGGAACGCCGTGAACTGGACGGTGGAGAGATTGCGCGTGTTCACCGTGATCCATGGCTTGTGCCCTGGCCGACCCGTAGCGCCAGCATTTACGATAAGACTTGGTCGAAGAAGGGTGTCGATATGCCCCTCGGCGTCGCTCCGCCACCGGGACTTCGGGTATCGGGCGGTGAAGGCGATGTAGAGGGAGGCCGCCTCCTGAAAGAGACCGGCCTGTTCCGTCCACGTGGCGACAAGGTATGCCGTGCGGTCCGCTTCACGGTCCTCGGGGAAGCGGTCCAGCGCGTCGCGGAGCATGGCTATCGGATCGAGGGCTTCATAGGGCAGCGAGATTCGATAGTAGGAACCCGGCCGGCCTCTCCTTCCGGGTCGATAGTACTGCGAATACTGGTCCTGCTGCCGCAGCTTCAGGATGTACGCGGCCTTTCCAAGCGTCGCCAGCACGGTGTTATGGTGATTTGTTGCGGGAAGGAGCGCATCGAGCGCGATCACCTGTGCATAAAGCCACATCACGCGCTTCGCGGCGGGCCACTTCGGGTCGAATCGATCGGTCAGTCGAATGGTCCAATCGACCGCGGTGGCATCGAACGATGCGGTGTCGTTGTTCTGCTCGGCCAGATACGCCTGGTCGAAATCGAGGTCAATCTCCGCCTGAGTGAGGGCGGCGCGCTCATCGGCGGGGATCTTCCGCGCGCGGAAGTGCTCAAAGAGCTCCCGAGCTCGGGTCTGCGCCTCGCTTGCCAGCGCGGCGTCCTCAGAGGCGACATTGGCGGCTTCCGGGGCAACACCGCCTTCGGACGCCGGAACACTCGCGCCGCGGGTGAAGCGCTTGCCGACCCGATAGCCATTGTGCTCGATCGTTGTATAGAGGCGTCCCCGCCACGCCTGCGCCCGCGCCTCCCAGGGAGTATCGCGGTAATGCTTTACGTACGCTTCGATTGCCGCAGCGGCCTGGTCCCAGTGTTTGGCGCGGCCGAGCCCGACAGCGATGCGGTATTCTATTTCTGCACGATTGGGGAGAGTCGGTTCGGCCGCAACCGCCTTTGCATACGCCTCTCGGGCGAGCTCCCAGGACTGCTCGTTCCAATACCGGTCTCCCTGTGCAGCCAGCTCGGAGGGCGTCTGGCTCATAACCTTTCGCGCCGCAATCCCGACCACCAGGAAGCCCAGGCAGAGCGCCAGCAGTGCGCGACAGGCTGCGCGCTTGTGGATGTGATGGAAGAGCGGTACAGGGGACATTGCGATCGGCCTCCGGATAGGAAAGTGGGTTCCGGCAATGCCGGACTGGTGCTTAGGCGAGGTGTGCGTGGAAAACGTTACAGAGGATCATTCAACATTGGAGTCTATGGCCCGCGACGAGAGCTGGTTGGCGGAGAGAGTGGCCCTGCTCATCCAGAACCACTTCGCAGATGTCCCTCGCGGCTACCCGATCGTTACGCGTTTTGGATCGCGGGCGCAGTACCGCTTTGGCTCGATCGCCGCACGCAGCGGCCGAGCGATTATCCTCGTTAACCGCCTCTTTGCAGACCCCTCTGTGCCCGTCTATGTTGTGGACGGCACCCTCGCACACGAGCTCGCGCACTACGCGCACGGGTACGGGTCTGGCTTGCCAAAGTTATACGCCGATCCACACCGCGGAGGCGTGGTGGAGCGGGAACTGGAGCAGCGCGGCCTGGGCGAGATCGATCGCCGCGCGGACCAGTGGCGGGAGGCGCACTGGGATGCCTACTATCGGAGCGCGTGTGGCGACGTGGTGGCCCGCAAGGAGGCTCGGGGCAAAGCGAGCGACGAGTACTGGTCCTGGGTGCTGGAAAAGCCAGGTAACCGTCGCGAAATCGTGCTGACGGCACACCTTGTAGCGCTCGCTCCCCGGTTCGGCTTCTCGGTAGAGCAGCTGCCATTCTCGGTGGAGTGGCTGAAGGCGAGCCGACGGCAGGCGAGTCCATCGTACTTCTTTCACAAGGAGCGCATACTGCGCGTGCACGGTCTTCTGTCGGACCACCGTGCTCCGGAGCGGATGATCGAATTTGAGATCGCCTACTGGCTCGCGCGGACGGTGGTAGGAGGGAACTGGATAGCCGTACAGCAGCTACTCCGCACGCTCGACCTCGATGCAGTAGCACACGTAGCGCTGGCCTGGCGCAGCTCCAAATGGAAAACCTTCGTGGCGCGCAATCACCCGCTGAAGTAAGCGCTCGTTACGAGCGAAGCCTGCGCCCGCGCTTTCGACGCGGGATTGGAGCGGCCAGAGGCGTGGGAGGCAGCGCAGCCGTAGAACGCGCCGGGCGCGGCGAGCGGAGCGCGGCTTCGTATACTCCCAGAACACCGTGCGCCATGGCCTCCGGGGTGTAGCAGGCCGAGCGCTCCTTGACGGCTTCTCCCATTCGCTTTCGCGCGTCCGGGTTTAGCAGTAGGCGCTCGACCTGGCGGGCGAACGCGGCAGGCTGCAGGGCAGCTAGCAGGCCAGTCACCTCTTCCTCAACAGTTTCCCGGGGGCCCCCGAACTCGGACGCGATACAGGGCAATCCGGCGGACATCGCCTCGACCAGCACCAGGCCCTGAGTCTCTGCGGGAGAGGCGAGCAGGAAGAGGTCCGCCGCCTGGTACCACTCTCCCATCATGGTATGGTGCTGCGCGCCCACAAAAACGACCTGCTTCTCAATACCTAGATAGTGACTGAGGGCCTCGAGCTCGGCACGGCACTGGCCATCGCCGACAATGGCGAGCTTGAAATGGCGGGCCGGTTCCGGGAGATTTCGGAGCTTTAGCAACGCAACCGCTTCGAGCAGCACGTCGACTCGCTTTTCCGGACCGAGGCGGCCCACACAGAGGCCGAGAGGGTGGTCGGGGGCCATCCCGAGCACGGTGCGAAGCTCTTCGCGCGATTCTGGCCGCGCGGGCAGTGGTTTGAGGCCTGTTGGAACGACCTCGAATCGCCCGATTACCCCGTCCTCGCGGAGGGAGTCGCGTGTGTGACA
>JBBRJW010000265.1:0-5183 GCA_038218705.1 Chthonomonadales bacterium
TGGGTCGCAGGCTGGGACAGGGTCTTCCAGATGGCATCAACCCGGGGCATTCACGTCATACCGGTGTTCGATTCCTGGACACGGTGGAACGATGGGTCTCCCGGAAACCCTCCGCGCGAATGGATACAGTGGTTCAAGAACCCGTACAGCCGCGCGCTGGGCGGCCCGGCGGCAAGCCCCGGCGACCTCCTTTCAGATACGGCGTGCCGAAGGCTCTGGCTTGCGTGGGTCGCTCAGCTTGTGAAACGGTGGGGGTCGATGCAGAATATCTGCGCCTGGGAGATCTTCTCCGAGTTGGACCTGGTAACCGGTGCGAATGAAAAGATCGGGCTGGATTTTGCCAGAGCCGCCTCTAAGGTCATACGAGCCGCCGACCCGCTCCACCGTCCTGTTACCGCGTCTCTTTCCGGCGTGGGTGACTGGCCGAAGCTCTCGGCCGACAGGGCGCTGGACATCCTCCAGATCCACCCGTACGCCAGCGACGGTCGCTATGCGGGACAGCTCGATGAGATGATCATCCAGTTCACGCGCGAGAGGATGAAGACCTATCACAAGCCCGTTCTGATAGGCGAGGTCGGCCTTGATGCGCGGCTCACCCTGACGGGTGCTTCGCAAGTGCGGCTAGGCACGCCAGAGGCTGCACGCGGTACTCACCAGGCGATCTGGGCTGCCATTGTAGCGGGGACGATGGTCGGCCGCATGCTCTGGTGGGAGGACGGATATGATCAATACTCCAGCGCCGACCTCCGGACCTCGTATCGACACGCCGATTCCGCCGCGGCAAGTTTCGTTGCTGGCGTCGATTTCACCGGGTTCGAGCCGCTTGAGACGCTGACTTCGTCCGGGCTGTTCGGGGGAGCAATCGGAAACGATCGCGTCGTCCTCGGGTGGTTTCGCGACGCCGCGTGCAGAGCCCCCGCGTGGACGATCCGAAGGGTCAGCGGACAGTCGGTTATCGTCAAGCTGCCGGGCACTCCCGGCGTGTGGCGCGCGGAGTACACGGAAACGACAGGCGGCAAGGTGATCGCTACCGGCACCACATCCAGCGGCGCATCAGTCCGGCTGCCCGATTTCGACGGGGACATCGCTCTCAAGCTAATCCGCCAATAGGAGGGCGTGCTGCACAGCGGCTTAATACCAGCGTAGCTGCCCCCAGCCGTCACATCGCTCCTCTAACGCTTCACGGGCAGACTCCAGAGAACCCAGCGGGAAGCCATATCCAACACGGCTCCCTCTGTTCTTTGTCTGGAGGACAATATGAGACGTATGTGGGAGAGAGACGAACTGGTGGAGCACTGGTCGCTCACCGAAGAAAAGCGAGCCCTGGCCCAGAAATTCAAAACCAACACAGGTCTACTGGGATTCGCACGGCTGTTCACGTGGTTTCAATACGATGGAGGGTTTACTTAACGTCGGATCGAGGTGCTGAGCAGAGATGAGCGATTGTCGCTGCTGGACCGCGCCAGCACAGAACTGTCGATCTCGGAGCAATCGGACCTGCCGTCGGTGAGCCGTTGCATTCCTGACTACACTCAGAGTATCGCGCTCCCTCCGACGACTACTTCGGAACCAAGCCAGAAGACCACGAGAAAAGAGACGCGCCTAACTTCAATCTGCCCCCCCTCGCTGTCTTGACAATCTGGGCCACCTTATAACACCATGAAGAACCGGATCGTGTATGTCGCGGGAAAGCTTGAATGACGACCGACATTCAACGAGTTCTGCTCGAAACTCAGGTCATTTTACAGAGAAGCAAATTATGAACATATCACTGCTGTGCTTTGCGGCACTTTCCCTGACAATCGTAGCTGTGGCGCAGACTCCGCACGCTCTGGGGGCTGACTCAACCAGGAAGGCACAGAATCCTATCCTTTGGGCTGACGTGCCGGACATCGCTATGATACGGGTCGGCGACACCTACTACATGAGCAGCACCACCATGCATATGAGTCCGGGGCTGCCGATCATGAAGTCGAAGGACCTGGTGAATTGGGAGATGGCCAGCTACGCCTACGAAACCCTCGGCGATACTGACGCGCTAACCTTGTCAAACGGCAAGAACGCCTATAGCTGGGGGTCCTGGGCGAGCAGCTTGCGCTACCATAATGGCACGTTCTACGTCACGACCTTCTCCTTTACTACCGGCAAGACCTACATCTACAGTACGAAAGATCCTAATAAGACTCCCTGGAAGGAAACCTCCTTCTCGCCCGCCCTCCACGATCACTCCTTGTTTTTCGACGACGACGGGCGCGTCTACCTGACCTATGGATCCGGTGATATTCGGCTTACCGAGTTGAAGCCGGACCTGACCGGCTTCCTGCCTGGGGGGGTGGATCAGGTCATTATTCCCAAGGCGGGCGACGTGGCGGGCGGCACCCCTGGCATGCCTGCGGAAGGCTCGCAGATGCGCAAGATCTACGGCAAGTATTACCTTTGCAATGTTACCTGGCCAAAGAATGATATGCGCACCGAAGTCATTCATCGGGCTGACAAGATCACTGGGCCGTATGAGGGTAAGGTCATGTTCCACGATCAGGGCGTCGCGCAGGGCGGCATGATCGATACGCCCAAGGGCGAGTGGTATGCCTACCTGTTCGGCGATCGCGGCTCGGTCGGGCGCATACCCTACCTCGTTCCCATGACGTGGGTTGATGGCTGGCCTGTCGTCGGAGTGAACGGCAAGGTGCCGGAAACGCTCAAACTCCCGGCCAATAAGATCGGCGTCTCCGGTATTGTGGCCTCCGACGAGTTCAACCGCAAACCCGGCGACCGGCTCTTGCCCCTGGTATGGCAGTGGAACCACAACCCCGACAATGCCCACTGGTCGCTCACCGCATCTCCCGGCAGTCTGCGCCTCACCACAGGTCGCGTGGATACGGAGGTAACCCAGGCACGCAATACGCTCACCCAGCGCACCTTCGGCCTCGAAAGCTCTGCGACCACCGCCATCAACGTAAGCAGCATGAAGGACGGCGACTATGCAGGGATGATCGCGCTGCAAAAGAAATACGGCATTGTCGGCGTCAAGATGGCTGGCGGCGTCCCGTCCATCGTCATGATTAGCGCGCAGACAAACAGCCCGGAAGAACTTGCCAGCATCCCGCTAACGCAGAAGACTGTTTATCTCAAGATCGACTGCGACTTCAAGGACCGAGGAGACGAGCCGCAGTTGTTTTACAACCTCGACAACAGGGCGTACTTCTACTTTAGCCTCGACAACAAGAAATGGACCGCTATCGGGAAGTCGTTACGGATGGAATACACCAGCCCGCACTTCATGGGCTACCGCTTCGGTCTGTTCAACTTTGCGACCAAGACAGCGGGCGGTTTCGTGGACTTCGACTACTTGCACCTGAGCGATAAGATCATCGCCGTGCCGTGAGAGCGCATGAGGACAGTCAGCCCAGTCGATCACAGAGAACAGGCGGACATGTTGCAGAGAATACCTCCGACTTCTTTGCGCTCTCCTCATAGGAAGGAGACATCGAATGGAAACGACCGACCAGTAGAAGAACAAGCCCCGTACTCGCAAGGCATTCGAGACACAGCCCAGCAGGTGCGACTTCGCGGCGGCCAGCGGGGAGGCTGAGCTTCCTGCGCTGGCTATTTCTCGCCGCACCTTACTCGCGAGTGCGACTGCCCTCGGCGCAAGTCTGATACCGGGTCGAATGGCGGAAGCGGAACGGCAGGGAGGCGGCGACAACCCTCTCCTGTCGAAACGACATGCACCTGGGCGCCAATAGGGCAAGACGCTGTTCCCAGCGTCATCCATCGCCTCAATCTGCGGGCGAACAAGAGCCCGGTCCAAAGCAAGACGCGTCGCAAGGGCAAGTGACACGATATCTCGGGCACCCCTTCTCGAGTGAAGAGGGCATTGTACAAACAGGTTGCCGCGCCTCCACACAATGCGTGCGCTGCCTCTAAGCGGTCTGCGAACACGGCCGGACGCTGTGCCGAGAACCAGAACGCTGCCACTCGCCGCGGCGGTCAGGCCTCGGATAAATCCCTGGACCAGGAAGAAAAAGCCCAATACTTTGGGAGGAGTTTGGCCCTCTTCCGTGCGAATGTATCGCGTCGGTGTTCCCGCCTCGAGCGGGCGGATGCCTCATCAAACCGCCCACGACTCTCCTGGCGGCGCGGCACACCGGCGGCGCAAATTTCTGTTCGTCACAGGTGACTAGAATGACTCTGCAAGATTTCGAGCCGGCGGCTCTGACACTCGAGGGCGGCAGCTTGGCTGCGGATGGCCAGGCACTTCTGAGCGGCCTTCCCCCATCGGTCTCCGCAGTGGAAGACCCCCTCGGCATCGGCATATTCCTCCACTTTCAGGCAGAAGCGGCCTCCGCTCGACACGTCTTCCCATGTGGGGTGATTAATCAGCTCGATCGCTTCAGCGCCTGCCACCGGTACGAGCCCTTCTGGATGAAGGCGATGGCCGGAGGGAGCGCCGATGCCGTGCCGGTCGAGACACAGTCGCTCGTGGTCCTGCGGGAAGACGGCCAGTTCGTACTCCTCGTCCCAATCATCGATGCGCCCATGCGGACATCGCTCCTGAGTCTGCCTGACGGCGGACTCGGCCTGGTCGCGGAAACGGGCGACGGCGCCGTTACCGCGGGCGCCGTCACCGGCCTCTTCGTCGCCGCTGCAAACGATGTGTACGCGCTGATGGAGGCCTCCGCAGAGAGCGTAATGGCCCGGATGAATACCGGCAGGCTTCGCAGAGACAAGGCGCTTCCCGCCTTCGCCGATCAGTTCGGCTGGTGCACGTGGGACGCCTTCTATCAGGAGGTGAGCCTTGAGAAGGTGCGCGAAGGACTCGAGAGCTTCGCGAAGGGAGGCATCCTCCCACGGATGCTTATTCTCGATGATGGCTGGCAGTCGGAACACGAGCTGCCTGAAGGGAATCGGGCGCTGACAGCGTTTGCCGCGAACGGGAAGTTTCCCGGCGGCCTTGCGCCTACTGTCGAAATGGCGAAGAGCGAGTACGCGGTCGACACGTTCCTGGTATGGCACGCGCTGAATGGGTACTGGGGAGGAGTCGACGGGGAGGCGATGCCCGGTTATGGCGTCCGTAGCGTCGAGCGGAAGTTCAGCCCTGGAATCCACCACTACCATCCGGACGGCGTCAACTGGTGGGGCAAATTCGTCGGCGTAGTTCCTCCGGAGCAGATCTACCGGTT
>JBBRJW010000266.1:0-5179 GCA_038218705.1 Chthonomonadales bacterium
ACCGCTCGCCTGCTGTACTGTTGGCTGCATTCGTGGGGATCAACACACCTAGTTACTGGGATCTAGAGGGCAGCGACGAAGAGATTGACGCCTATGACGTGGTCCACGTCGTCAGAATGTGCGTACTTAGCCGTATTTCTGCCCGGGCATTGCCCAATTTAAAGGGCTCACCAGGTTGCTGCAGGGCACTCTCGCCTTTGCCCCTTGATGGTTTTGGTCAGTATAGTATCAGCGCGCTCATGCGGCAGATGGTGGAACTCGACGCATCAGTGGCTGATACGGTCGGTTGGGACCTTTCTGCTCTGCAGGAGTGGCTGGCGAGCGACGAGTCGCTTATGAAGATGCCAGTCCTTGCTCTTGTTCAGCTGTGCAACCACTCCAATGTCGATTGGCGAGCAATGATCGCTGGCGTGCTGAAGGCGGTCGGGCATGACGACCTTTGTACGGGCTTCCTGAGTTAAGCTGGGCTGCCTCGCATCCGAGCGAGCGGCATCGACGACGGTCTGCGAGCTCGACGCCACCGGCGCGGTGACGGCGGTCAATACCTTTGGCGCGAACGGCCTGCTCGCCCGCCACACGGCAGCTGGGAGCGTCTTCTACGCATTCGACCAGCAGGGCTCGACGGCGCAGAGGCTGGACGGGGCCGGCAACGTGCTCAGCGCGCACGGCTTCGATGCCTTCGGCGCAAGCCTGACGGCCAACGCGGCCCCTGCCGATCCGTACGCCGGCTTCGGAGCGCAGTGGGGCTACCGGGCGGACGCGGAGACCGGCCTGCTCTTGCTGGGCGAGCGCTACTACGACCCGGCGAGCGGGCGGTTCCTGAACCGAGACCCGGCGGGGTACGAGGGAGGGATAAACCTCTACGCTTATTGTAGCGGTGAGCCTATCGCATTCACTGATCCGACGGGGCGCCAACAGGACACAGGGTTTGGTGGCCCCGAAGACACTCAGGTGGCAATTCAAACACTCTGCGGCGGGCTCGGAGGCTACGCAGGGTCGAGAGCAGGCGGCACAGCGGGAATGATCATCGGGGTAGCAGTTGGTACAGTCGCAGGCAATCGCCTGTACCATAACGGTGGAGATTACGTTAGGCGTCAGCGCGAATACTTGGCACGACCGGGAGCGGGATACGCGGACGCGATCCCCTATCACGAGCACTGCCTTGATCCGATTCTCAAGGCGGTTCAGGATACGTATAACGACACGTACGATGGCTTCAGACGTGCAGTTCACAGGTTTTGGTAACCTGATCGAAAATGGCGGGGTCACGGCGCAGCTCTCTCACTGGGACGCCGTTATGCTCGGTCACTTTTGGACACTTGCCAGATTTCTCTTTGAGATCCAGGGTGACTATGCGGTCCCGTGCCGCCAAGTCCCAAACTGGCCATATTGGTTGGCCGGTCTGTTGCCGGCGCCTCGTAAGCGCCCGACCCGGGTGGCCTTGCGTGCGCTGGGGTGTACGGCGCAGGCTCGTTGGTAAAAGGGTATGACAATCATGCTTCTACGAAGGCCCTGGCTCAGAATGCCGACTTATGTCGCGACGGGAATAGCTGCGTTCCTTCTTGCCAAGTTAGTTCATCACACCATCGGTCCAAGATACGGCGAGAACGTCGAATTGGTCATCAGCGGCGCGGCGGTCGCATTACTGATGGTGTTTGTGCGGCGGATCCGTTTCGATCCCTCGGCGTGATTCTGGTTCTGCGGCAAAATATTCGCGGCCTCGAGACTCGCGATTTATTGAGATGCAGAAACCATGGCCTTTGAACGGCGACCTACTTAGCTCGTATCTAACGATGTGCGAGACGCGACGCCGTCGCCAACCCGACGAACTTCAAGGGCACGGCAAGCGCCTTTAACAGCGCGAACCAGTCCACGGCCGTTACGTACGATGCCGAGGGCAACCCCACCAGCTGGCACGGGCAGCCGCTCACCTGGGACGCCAACAACAAGCTGACGGCCATCGGCACGGCGATGCAGGCGGGCTACAACGCCGACGGCCTGCGGGCATGGAAGCAGACTGCGGCCGGGCGCACCTACACCCTCTACGACGGCGAGGAGCCGATCTGCGAGCTCGACGCCACCGGCGCGGTGACGGCGGTCAATACCTTCGGCGCGAACGGCCTGCTGGCGCGCCACACGGCAGTCGGCAGCGTCTTCTACACCTTCGACCAGCAGGGCTCGACAGCGCAGAGGCTGGACGGGGCGGGCAACGTGCTCACGGCGCACGGCTTCGATGCCTTCGGCACCAGCCTTACGGCCAATGCCGCCCCTACCGACCCGTACGCGGGCTATGGGGCGCAGTGGGGCTACCGGGCGGACGCGGAGACCGGGCTACTGCTGCTGGGGCAACGGTACTACGACCCCGCGAGCGGCCGATTCCTCAACCGCGATCCGATCGGCTACGAGGGCGGGACCAACCTCTACGCCTACGGCGAAGATGATCCTATCGATTCGATCGACCCGACGGGCCTCTCCGTGTCGGTGATCTTCACTCCGGCACTCGGGCAGATCTCTGTTCGAGATGACCAAACTGGGGAACATGTAACTGTTGGCAATGTATGGTCGGGGAATGGATCAAGCGCCAACAACCCCCGGGATGCTGATAGATCGCATGTTGGCCCCATTCCCTGCGGTCGCTATCCGCTGGACACTGTAAGCTGGCATCCTCACATGCATTGGCGATACAAAATCCTCGTACCAAACGGAGACGGAGGGTGGACCTATGAGAACGGCTCGATCACGTTACCAGGTGGAAAAGTCGTACATCGAGGTGAATTTAATCTCCATGCCGGACGAGCATCCGATGGCTGCGTGACCGTTCGGTCAGACCTAGCGCCTGGCCAGCCGGGCTACCCTGATGGGGAGAATTGGGAGCGTATCCGGCGGCTCATCGATAAGACAAAGCGGATGTCCATTCCTCACAAGAAAGGCCACTTCTCTGGCTGGATTACAGTGCAGTAGTACGTTGTAGACGAGCGGACGATAGGTTAAGGGCGCGCAGGGAATCTGGGTGCCCTTATCTTCACCGCAGGAGCATGGCGATGACCGTGTCTGTTCGCTGGACAGTCTTGTTTGCACTCTCAATATTCCTGAGGCCGATCGGCAGCGAGGCCAGTACCAATCCGAAAGCGGCGCGTACATCGCGGATTTTGGCCGTGATCTCGCGGCTGAACCGAATTACCTTGAAGCTGGACCCGAACGGCGAGTATATGGGCAAGGCGAATTTTGCCAAAATTGACCTGGTGCTCCGTCCCATCGTCCGCGTGCGCGATCGGATAACCCTTGCCAGGCTGCTTGCAGTGATCCTGGGCGGGCAGGACTCTGAGGACAAGGTATATGATCAAGTGTTCGATTGGGCGTACTGGAGCAACATGCGCAAAATCGCATATAGTCCCAGCGATGAAGCAGGAAAGGCACTAATGGAGTTTCGACGCGGCACAGATGCCGACGCACGCGAGGAGATGGACGATTATGTGGCGCTTCACGCCAGAGTGAAGCGCCATTACGAGCAAGCCCGGGCCCGCCGCAAGGCACGAGCTAGCACCCGCTGAGCGCGCGACCGGCTCGCCCTCGCTTGCCATGATCATGACGCCAAAGCATCTGAACAGATGTTCTCGTTATGGCGATATGCGGACGACGGGTCATCTCAGGAAGGACGGGACGGAGGGCCGATGCAGCTCACTGTTCGCGAGATTGAGAGGAAACTTCTAGCGGGTAACACCCGGAGCAGGTAGGGCCGGAACTAGAATCCACACTGTCGCTGGTTCAATGATGCCGGGCACAAGCGATCGATCTTGAACTAAGCGGCAGCAGGCTGCTCTGCGACGAAGGCGCAATGGTGCCAGCGGGAGGGAGCGTAATAACTCCGGCCATGTGTTCGCAGTCCGAGGTTATGTGATCGAGGAGGAAGCACCATGAAGCGCACAACGAAAATTCCCGCTGAAGCGGAGAGGGAGCAGCCACTGAAAGAGGCTACGCGGCTGGCGCGAAAGATGTCGGTCTCGCTTCGAGATAGAACCATCGAAGGGGACGCCATGACCGACGAGATGCGCAGCTCCCCGCACTTCCTGCTCGCACTGGTGCTCTTGCTCGACTATTCGCATACGAGGGTACGGGCTAACGCGATGTATGAAATCATCCGGCAGGACCCGCGCCTCGGGCTCATCGCCTCGCGGGCGCTGGCCTTCGATCCATCGGAAAGCATGCGTGGAACGGCCAGCGCGCAGCTGCTCGACGCTCTCTGTTCTCGGGACGAGAAGCTCTTTCTGGCCCTGTTATCGGATCCTGCGTGGACGGTTCGGAGCGATGCCGTTCTGGCACTTGGTGGTATGGCAAGTAGCCACAGCGTTCGCAGTGTCGAGAACACGGTCAGAACGATAAAGCACGTGCTTTCCAGCGACACGCATCCTCTGGTCCGGCGGGATGCGGCGGTGTCACTTTGCGTTGCCATGGAAGCGGAGAGCATGCCCTTTCTGCTCGAGCGCCTCGGCTTGGAGCGCGATCCCAGCGCACGAACGGGTCTCTTCGATGCTTTGGACCGAGCGGGACATCCGGAGGCGCTCGGCTGGTGGCTGGACTTGCTTCCTGAGCTGGAATGCCTCGATCAGTCTCATACGCTCATATGTCTGCCGAATGCACGCTTTCTTGAATCAGCGATGCCACGAGTGCAGAGTATCCTTGCTATGCCCGAAGAGTACTGGGTTTGCAGCGCCGCGGCTCTGGATGCCGAGCGGGCCATGAAGAAAATCCAGGAGCGCTCGCAGTCCGCGGCTGGCCCGCCACGAACAATCTGACGGCCTTCGGCACGGCGATGCAGGCGGGCTACAACGCCGACGGCCTCCGGGCGTGGAAGCAGACTGCGGCCGGGCGAACGTACTCCCTCTACGACGGCGAGGAGCCGGTCTGCGAGCTCGACGCCACCGGCGCGGTGACGGCGGTCAACACCTTCGGCGCGAACGGGCTGCTGGCGCGCCATACCATGGGCACAGGAGGCGGGAGCGTCTTCTACACCTTCGACCAGCAGGGATCGACAGCGCAGAGGCTGGACGGGGCCGGCAACGTGCTCAGCGCGCACGGCTTCGATGCCTTCGGCACCAGCCTGACGGCCAACGCGGCCCCGGCGGACCCATACGCGGGCTATGGCGCGCAGTGGGGCTACCGGGCGGACGCGGAGACCGGG
>JBBRJW010000267.1:0-5166 GCA_038218705.1 Chthonomonadales bacterium
CGAAACGCTCGCATACCCGGAGCTTGCGGCCGGGGTAACCGCCGTCACAAACGCCTGGGTCAAGATGCCTCCGGCCGCAAACCAGGTGGCCGACCTCGACCCGATGCACTGGGTGGATGCTGGCACTTCAGCCGCAGACAAGCTTGTCTACGGAACGCTGCAGCCTGGCGGAACGCCCGATGCCGCCTACGGCGCGGCCCAGGCGGCCTTCTGTCATAAGCAGGCTGTCCTTGCGGGGTTCCGGCTTGCAGCGATTCTGAATGATGCGCTCAAATCGGATACGAAGTAGGCTGGCGCACTCCAGGTGAGCATGGCCCGACGACAGCTGCCGTCGGGCCATGCAAGGAATCGAGCCCCTACTTCGAATTGGTCGTGTTACTGGTGGCAGCTCGAATAACCGCGTCGAAGGCCGGCTTTGGCTTATCGTTTCCGTCAAACAAGAGCGGTTTGCCGTTCGCCCGCCAGGAGACACCGTCGTTAACACCCCAGAAAGTAACCACCTTCACCAATTTGTGCTTCAGAAAAGCCTTGAAGAGGTTTCCGTACTGGTCGGAGAGTCGCTGGTTGGCGTCGTCCACGAGTCCGCCCTGAGTGGTCGCCGCGTTATTCGCGACGTCTGCCCCGTTGCTGCGCTGGCCGCCCTGTGCGCTGTTAACATCGAGTTCCGTAATGTGAATTGGCAGCCCCAGTGTCTCCATCTCCGTCAGAGCGCGATCCTCTTCCTCGAAACTCGGAGAGGAAGCGCTGACATGGGTCTGTGAGCCTATGGCCATGACCGGAACCTTCTGAGCCAGCAGCTCCTTAATCAGGGTTATGAGCTTCTGGCGTTTGGCCGGGTTCTCCAGACCGTAGTCGTTGTACCGCAGGATCGCATCGGGATCGGCTTCGTGGGCGTACTGAAATGCTTTGGCAATGAAGTCCGGCCCGATAATCGCCTGCCAGGGAGAGCTCCGCAGCACGTTCGGCCCGCCGTCGGCAATGGCTTCGTTCACCACATCCCAGACCTTGATCTTCCCTCGATAGCGGCCCACGACCGTATGAATATGCTCGCGCATTCTCCGCAGCAGCTCGTCGCGCGTTGCGAACGGCCCATAGGTGGCGTAACCACCGGCGGTTCTGCTGTACCGCCGGCCAGCAGGATTTGGCGCCACTCCATTGGGAGGGGGAGGGGGCGTTTCGGCCGCGGCTTTGCCAGCATCGACCGGGGGAGTCGTGCCGGCGAATACCCACGACGGCGTCTGCCCGTGCCAGACGAGCGTATGCCCGACGATGACCATGTGGTTCTTGATTCCAAAGTCGACGTAGGCGTCGGCAGGCCCGAAATCGTAGCCGCCAGCGCCTTCTCGCGGATGGATCGAGGCCCACTTCAGATCGTTTTCCGGGGATATCTGGTTGAACTGCTCCTTCGTGAGAGAAATGTCGCTCCCCACCAATTCCGGACTCCGAAAGCCGCCGCTACCTCTGCCGGTGGCAACAGTGCGATTAACGGCCGCGCCAATCAGAAAGTGCGCTTTGTAGGCATCCTTAAGGGTGGGAGGCGTTTCAGCCGGCGCGGGTGCGCCCGTAGCAAGAAGGATTGCTGCCAGCGAGCCGCCCTGCGCGAGGCGGTTTGGGCGAGGAGTTTTCTGGGGAGTCACGTTATCGGATCCTTTCTAGTCGGGGAACACACGGTCAGCGCCGCACCTGAGCATCCAATCGCTCGTCTGGAATCTCCCTCGTCACCGCGCCAACAACCCGCCGTTCAATCTATTCAGGTTGACAAGAGTGGCTCTATGCGGCAGAGGATTGTCAATTCTATGTTCGGAAAGGCTGCAATGTCAAGTGGCGAAGGCGGGGGTTAGCGTGGACACAGGCCGAATGGGCTCGCTAGCAAACCCCGACGATTGCCGGAAAGCAAATCTGCGAACAGGCCGGTTCGCTCACTAATTCGAGGAGATCCAAACAACATAAGCCGGGAGAAAGGCTGTAGCGGAGTACTGAGACTCCGCGAAGGCGCTTCTGAAAAGAGGTGGGGCCCGGAAGCGCAAGCAGCCGGGCCCGGGAGGTTATGGCGCACCGCGCTCGCGCTATGCCGTGAGCGGCTCGTGCTTCACCTCAGCGAGGGCCTCCGGCTCCGGCTGTGGCATTCCGAGCATGTCGCGCGCGGCCGCCGCAAAATCTGGAGCGGTGAGCATGCAGATGCGATGAAGGATCGGGATCGCTCCGTGCTCCACGAACTTATCCGGCACACCAAAGAGCTTCACCTGTACATCGGTAATCCCGCGCGCCGCGAGCAGCTCGACAATTGCAGAGCCGAGTCCGCCCACCACGCAGCCCTCTTCCATCACAATGATCCGTCCGATGCGGCGCGCTACGTCGACGACCATCTCCTCATCGAGTGGCTTGGCCCAGCGCACGTTCACGAACTCCACGCTGATGCCCTCGGACTTGAGAGCCTGGGCGGCTTCGAATGCGGGTGCGACCATACTGCCATAGGCTAGCAGGGCGACATCCGAGCCGGTCTGAAGTGTCTCCGCCTTGCCGAGATGGATCGGGTCGCTCTCGCGTGGCCATGTCAACAGCGGCGCGTTACCTCGCGGATATCGCAGCGCAATTGGGCCGGCGTTCGGGCCGACTGCATGCTCCTGCAGCGCGTACCGGAGCATCGAATCGAGCTCCGCGCCATCCTTTGGAGCCATCATTGTCATGTTAGGGATATGGCGGAGGTAGGCGATATCGAAGACGCCGTGATGGGTAGGTCCGTCGTCGCCGACGAGACCGGCGCGATCCATGCAGAAGGTAACAGGAAGGTTTTGCAGCGCCACGTCGTGCAGAATAATATCGTAAGCGCGCTGCAGGAAGGTCGAATAGATCGCCGTAACGGGCTTCATTCCCTCCGCAGCCATACCGGCGGCAAAGCAGACCGCATGCTGCTCAGCGATGGCGGTATCAAAATACCGATCCGGGAAGACCTCTTTGAACTTGTTGAGTCCGGTGCCGTCCGGCATGGCCGCAGTGATCGCCGCAATGGTCGGATCAGCCTCTGCCAGCTCGATAATGGTCTTGCTGAAGTGGGCGGTCCAGCTCTGACCGCCGGGCTTGCTGCTCTTTGCGGCAGCGCCGTCCTCGAACATCGGCGGCGTAACCGCGTGCCACTTGCGCGCGTTCTCTTCTGCGGGGTTGTATCCCTTGCCTTTGACGGTGCGCAGATGTACGAACACGGGGCCCTGCATCTGCTTCACCTGCGTGAAGATGTCGATGAGCAGATCGAGGTCGTGCCCGTCGACCGGTCCAATATACTGGTAGCCCAGCTCCTCGAATATTACGCCGGACTGGTCCGGGGAGACGAGGTGCGTGAGGTTGTGCTTGAGCACGGAGCTGGCAGCCTTGCTGAGGGCGCGGCCCGGCGTACCCGGAACCATCTTGAGGAGAGTTTTCGCCTGAGCCTCGGCCGTCTGATAGAGGGGCGAAACCCGAAGCTTGGCGAGGTAGGTAGCGAGCCCGCCTACCGACTCAGCGATCGACATCTCATTGTCGTTCAGTACCACCACAAAATTACGGCCGCTGTGGCCGGCATTATGGAGCCCTTCGAGCGCAAGCCCGGAGGTCATCGCCGCATCGCCGATCACGGCGAGGACGCTCGAATCGGCCTTGCGTCCGGCCATATCGCGTGCCACAGCGAACCCATAGGCCGCGGAAATACTGGTTCCCGCGTGCCCTGCACCGAAGAGATCACACTCGTTCTCCTCGCGCCGCAGGAATCCGGAGAGGCCTCCATACTGGCGGAGGGTGTTAAAGCGTTGGAGACGCCCGGTCAGCATCTTATGCGCGTACGCCTGATGCCCCGTGTCGAAGATGATCTTATCCTTGGGAAGCGCGTAGACCGTGTGGAGCGCCAGGATCATCTCGACTGCGCCGAGATCGGATGCAAAGTGACCGCCGGTCTTGGAGAGGTTGTCGATAATTGCCGCGCGGAGCTCGCTCGCCACCTGTTTCAGCTCTTCACGAGTTAGCGTCTTCAGATCGGCGGGGCTCTGGATATGGGAAAGAATTTCAGACATGCGGATTGGCCCCTTCGGATGGCGCGGTGCAGGGTACCGGCGCGCCTTCCATTGCGCGGCCCCAACAGCACGCGCGAGAAGAGCATGCGCGCAAGCGCGACGTGCTGCCTTCAATTGAATATTGTACCACCTGCGTAAGAGGGGTGTCAAATTCACCGTGGCCCACGAAGAGGCGCCCCCGACCGCCCTTAAGGGCAGTCGGGGGCGCCTCGAGTCTACGCACGCGGTTGGCTACCGGTCGCGACGGCCGCCGCCGTTCCGGAGGTTATTATCGTCGCGATCGCCACGGCTGCGGGAATTGTTCTAGTTACTGTCCTGACCATGATCGTTGCGATTGTGATTCTGATTCTGATTGCGATCGTGGTCGCGGTCCCGGTCCCGGTCCCTCCGATCATTGCGCGTCGATGCGCGCTCATCGTTGATGTGCGCCTGCAGCGCGGTGATCTGGCGGTCCAAGTCGTGCATCAGATTCCATCGGTGCTCACGGCGCGCCCGGTCATGCCTCCGCTGAAGCTCAGCCAGGCGGGCTTCGTCACGGCGAATGTCATTCGTATTGTAGACGTTCGTGACGCGGTCACGGTGGAAGTCATCCGCCCTGGCTCCAGCGCCGAACACAATGCCCGATGTGAGAGCCGCAAATCCGATGCCTGCTGCCAGACGATTTATCAGTTTCATTTTTCGTGTACCTCTCTTGTCTTCGCTGTGAGCGCCTTGTTTGCAGCTCACGTCACGAGGAAACGAAGTCTCATCTCCAGCGTGACACCGCCCTGACGCGAGGCCTTTCAGTGAACTCTCGACCCGATTCTTCGTCGAGAGTGACAGGACGAAGGAACGAAGCGGCGAGTTCCGGCAAGTACTTCTGGCAAGGAAAGCTGGCCGCAGAACTCGACACGCGAAAGACCTGGCGGGATGTTCTAAAGGGAGATAGCATTATGTGGAGACGAGCATCGACGGCCGGACTGATCACCATTTCGCTGGCGTTGGGCGGCATGGCCCGCGCGGAGGCGAACGCCGCACGCGGCCTTACCAACGATCAGAAGACTGTTCATGCACTCAACCGCCTCGCCTTTGGCCCCCGGCCTGGAGATCTCGAGCAAGTGCGCAAGCAGGGCCTTACTAGATGGAT
>JBBRJW010000268.1:0-5160 GCA_038218705.1 Chthonomonadales bacterium
AGCACCGCGAGGGCGACAGTGACGGCCATGGTGACCGTAAGGCCGAAGCCGATACCGTGCAGCAGCCGGTTACCGAAGAGCAGCATCATGTCGCCAATCGGCGCCTGGGAGTGAGCGGCGGCATCCATGCCTGTATAGGTAACGGCCTTGCCAGCGGCATCTGTGCCAGCGTAGACCAGTTTGTCCGAGATCGCGTAGTTAGCCGCGAAGTACTCGATCAGGTAGGCGAACAGTCCCTGGATGACGAGCGACAACAGAACGCCCAGCGGAACCGACTTCTTCGCATCCTTCGCTTCGGCGCCGAATGCCGTGCAGCTCTCAAACCCGACCAGGATCAGGATCGCAATCGTTGCCTGGAAGACGACAGACTGCATGGAGTGAGGCATGATGACCGAGAGCCAGTTGTGATGCCCGGCTGCCGTATCGAGCTTACCCGCCATGCCGAAGTTCGCGTGGTCGGGATTGCTCATCCGGTACCAGATCGCCATGATAGAGAAGAAGACGAGCGTCACGAGCTGGACAACGTTGACGACAAGACTGGTCATTGTGGAGCCGGCAATTCCGCGGAGCGCGATAGCGCCACAGATAAAGGCGAATACCACTGCGACGCCGATATTGACAATGAGCGGCAGGCCGGGATTCCCCGTTGCATCCTTCGCTCCAAAGAGACCCGCGATGTAGCTCACCAGAATGGCCATGAAGGTGACCATGACCCCCGGGTAGACCCAGTAGAAGAGGTGCGCGGCCCAGCCGGTTACGAGCTTGGCGAGGCGGGCCCACTTCTGGTGGTTGGCCCTGGCCTTGTCCGCGAAGGTCTTCTCCGCGAAGTAGTAGGAGCTTCCATAACCTGCCTCGGGGTAGATTTTGGCGAGCTCAGCATAGGATATCGCCGTCAGGAAGGCTACGATCAGCGCGAAGACAATTCCCTGCCACATGTCGAAGGCAGTGGTCTTGCCGTCCGGGCCAGACTGTGCGGCCTGAAGCTGGAAGGTGATCCAGAGGAATGCGCCGGGCGCGATGAGCGCCATTGCATTGATGGTAACGCCGGTTGTGGACAGCGTCTTCTTTGGGCCTGCATCGGCGGGTCCGGTCGCCTTAGGCGCGGTGCTCTCGTTTGACATAGTCTCCTCCCCCGTCTTGGGCTGCCAAATCGCTCCACTGATGCCAGCGGATTCGAGTCGCAGAACCAGACATGATGGCGCACAAGGATTGAACACTTCAGGAGAGGCTGCGTCGCCACGGGAAACGAGGAGCACGGGCCGGCATTGACTGCGCGCTCAGGAGGGAAGCTTTCGGAGCGGGCGGCTTTTGCGCCACGTCCGTCGCATCCAGGAAAAGGGTTTGTCTTGCCTGCCGACTTCGGTGTTGGGGCAGGAAAACTGAGGTTAGCCGCTTCTACAACGAAACGACTGCTTAAATCATACCCCGAATGGGCGATTGTGTCAACTGCTCTCCCGCCGATTTTGAAAAAAACCGGCGGGAGAGCGCAAGCAGGGAGCGGCTCTACTTGATGAAGAGCATCTCCTGGTAGGTGGGAAGCGGCCATAGATCGTCGGAGACCAGACCCTCCAGCGAGTCGGCCGCAGTCCGGACCTGGTCCATGGCCGGGATGACCGCGTCGCGGAAGTGCTTTGCATGGGCGAGCAGCTCGTCGGACGCCTCGTGACTCAGCGCCTCGTCGAGCGACGCAATGCCCGTCTCCAGATCGACCGTGAGACCCATTATCCGGTCCAGCAGATCGGTAGACGGCTTCTTGCCGAGGCTCTTCAGGTTGATCGCCAGCTCGGCGAGCTGTGCCTGGTAGGCCAGCGCGGCGGGTAGGATTCGGGTCTGAGCGATCTCGAGGCAGAGCATCGCCTCGGTGTTGATGTCGTGACAGTAGCGCTCGAGGTAGATGTCGTAGCGACTGAGCACCTCTCGCTCCGAGAGCACGCCATACTTACCGAGAACGGCAATGTTTGCCGGGTCGATGAGCGCGGGCAGGGCGTCCACGGTATTCTTCAGGTTGGGCAGACCCCGAACCGCAGCCTCGGTGTGCCACTCCTCCGAGTAGCCGTTGCCGTCGAAAAGAACAGCGCTATTCGCACATGCGACCTGCTTTAGAACGGTCTCGATGGCCGCGTGCAGCCGCGCTGGGTCGCCGTTGCTCTGCTTCTCAATCTCCGTGACGATCCAGTCGAGCGAGTCGGCCACGATACAGTTCATCACCACGAGCGGCCACGCAATCGACTGGTTGGAGCCGACGGCGCGGAACTCGAACCGGTTCCCGGTGAAGGCGAACGGGCTCGTGCGGTTGCGATCGCCGGCGTGGCGCGGGAGCACGGGGAGCGTGTCGACGCCGATCGAGAGCTTGCCGGAGTGCTTGGAGCTGCTGGCAGCGCCGTCCTTGAGCTGCTCGAAGACATCGGTGAGCTGCTCGCCGAGGAAGATCGAGATAATGGCCGGCGGAGCTTCGTTCGCCCCGAGGCGGTGGTCGTTACCGGCGGAAGCCACACTGGCTCGAAGCAGGGTGGAGTAGGTGTGGACTGCGCGGATTACGGCGGCGCAGAAGACCAGGAACTGCGCGTTGTCGTGGGGAGTCTCGCCGGGAGCGAGCAGGTTTCCGAGCTTGCAGCCGAGCGACCAGTTAACGTGCTTGCCGGAGCCGTTGATGCCGGCAAAAGGCTTCTCAGCCAGCAGGCAGGTCATGCCGTACTTGTCTGCCACGCGCTGGAGGTTCAGCATGATCATGTGCTGATGGTCGTGCGCGAGATTGGCGCTCTCGTAGACCGGCGCGATCTCAAACTGGCCCGGCGCGACCTCGTTATGGCGGGTCTTGATCGGGATGCCATGCTTGTAGAACTCGTGCTCGGCCTCCATCATGAAGGCGAGAACCCGCTCCGGAATTGCGCCGAAGTAGTGGTCCTCGAACTCCTGGCCTTTCGGCGGCTTTGCGCCGAAGAGCGTGCGTCCGGCATTGAGCAGGTCGGGACGCGCGAAGAAGAAGTTCCGATCGATCAGGAAGTACTCCTGCTCCGGGCCGGCCGTCGCCGTTACCATGCCGGGATCGTCGTGCCCGAAGAGCTGCAATACCCGCTGCGCCTGCGTGTTGAGGGCCTGCATGGAGCGGAGGAGGGGCGTCTTGTGGTCGAGCGCCTCGCCGGTCCAGGAGAGGAACGCGGTGGGGATGCAGAGGGTGCTGCCGTTCGGGTTCTCGTAGATATAGGCCGGGCTGGTGACATCCCAGGCCGTATAGCCGCGCGCCTCGAACGTGGAGCGAATACCGCCAGACGGGAAGCTCGACGCATCGGGTTCGCCCTGGATGAGTGCACTGCCCGAGAATGAGGCGATTGTGCCGCCCTCGCCATCCGGATCGAAGAAGCTATCGTGCTTCTCGGCGGTCAGGCTGGTGAGCGGGTAAAAGACGTGGGTGAAGTGAGTGCAGCCCTTCTCCAGGGCCCACTTCTTCATTGCGGACGCAACCGCGTCGGCCACTTCCGTGTCGAGCTTCTCGCCCTTCTCAATGGTGCGCTTGAGGGCGCGGTAGACGGGCTTGGAGAGGTGCTCGCGCATGACGCGATCGCTGAACACGTTGATGCCATAGCTCTCACGCGCGGTCTGGCCTTCCAGATCGATCGCGTTTACAAGCGGCTTGTAATTGATGACGGCCGAGATGGCCTCCTGTCGGCCGGTGGTAGACTTCAAAGCAGTCCTCCTCTGCAAGGCCAGCGCCTGGCCTGGCGACTATAACGGGTACGAGGATAAGGTTAGATTGAGGCGGAAGTGGGAAGAGCGTCTGGGCTCGCCTGCGAGACTGCGGGCTCAGATGCAAAAAGCCACGCACGAAACAGCCCGGCGCTCCAGAGCGCCCGGGACCCATTTCGTTACGTGGCAACGCAGCCGCAGTAACAATTGATCGCACACAATCTCTCGTCCGTACAGAATCAGCATAGACCAGAAAGTGAAGCGATGTCAAGCGTTTGAGTCGGCCAAACCTTATTTGCCGCAAAATAACGCATGACATGCCAGGGCAAGCGGACGGAGTGCGGCCCCACGAGGATGCGGTGCGCCATCAATCCGAGCCGCGCCTATCGCGCAGTGCCGCAATGTCCGCGCGCTCGGCGTCAGCGCAGGCCGCCGTTTACACCGATGACCTGGCCCGTGATCCAGCGCGCTTCGTCCGAGGCGAGGAAGGCCACCACGTCCGCGATCTCCTCGGGCGTCCCTACCCGCCCCAGGGCGGTCTGGCCGACCAGAGCCTGCTGAGCCTCGGCAGGGATGTTTGCTGCGAGCATATCGGTGGCAGTGATGCCGGGCGCAACCGCGTTCACGCGGATACCCCGCGGCCCGAGCTCGGCGGCATGGGCGCGCGTCATCGCCTGTACCGCCGCCTTGGTGGCGCTGTAGACCGACGTACCGGGAGGCGCAGCCTCGGCAGCGCCGGAGGTGATATTGATAATAACGCCGCCCGCCTCTCCGAAGCCTCTCGCCGCCTCCTGGGAGGCGAAGAGCACCCCGCGCACGTTCAGGTCGAACTGGCGGTCGAAGTCCTCTTCAGCAACGTCAGTCAGCGGGTGATACTCGGCCACCGCGGCGTTATTCACGAGAATGTCGAGGCGCCCGAATCGCTGATGTACCTCCGCAAAGCAGCCGGCGATCTGCGCACGGTCGGACATGTCCGCCTGCACGGCCTCGGCTTCGCCGCCACCCCGTTCAATGGCTTCCACCACGGCTTCTGCCGCCCCGGCACTGCTCTGGAAGTTCACGATGACCACCGCGCCGTCGGCCGCGAGTCGCCGGGCGATTGCCGCGCCAATTCCTCGCGATGCCCCGGTTACCAGCGCCACCTTCCCGTTCAATCGTCCCAACGTATCACCTCCGTACAGCGCGCCGTCCCGATTCCAGAAAGAGCAACGGAAGGCCGAACCAGACCAGACAGGAAGCCACGCCGAGCAGCAGGGAGAGGATCGAGAAGAGCAGGTCGAAGCCGTTCACACTGCCGAGGCGATAGGTAGCAGGGTCAGCGGGAAGGTAGGTTACCGGCAGGCGGACCCCCATTCGCACCAGCCCGTAGTCGGCTTGGGTAGCGGAGAGTTGGCCCACTACCACGCGCCCGCCGGCTCGGAAGGCGAAGCCCACCCGGCCAGGATCGCCCGGCGGCACATGGAGGTCGATGGTGGT
>JBBRJW010000269.1:0-5143 GCA_038218705.1 Chthonomonadales bacterium
CATGTATGATGGCCGGAAGCGGCAGCACCCGATCCTCTTGAACCGGCTCGTGGTGGTAGGAGATGGCCTGCACCAGAGCCGGCGGAAGGTTCCACTGCCGCGCTACGCGGCCTCCAACCTCCGCATGGTCGAAGCCGAGAACCGCTCGTTCCGCCTCGAGAAAGGCTGTGCCATCGCTCAGGATCGACTTCTCGATGTTCTCGTAGGCATCCTTGACGTACGCTCCCAGAATCAGCTTGCCCACGTCGTGAAGTAGACCTGCAACGAATGCCTCGTCGGGCGCGTGGTAGCCGGTCTCCTCGGCGAGCTTGCGCGCCATCAGAGCGCAGGCGAAGGAGTGACGCCACAAGTCGCCGCGCTCGAGACCGTAGCCAGCTACGGGATGCTTCAGCGTCTCCTGCGTGGCGGCCACAATCGCAACGTGCCGCAGCGTACGGTTGCCCAGGAGCAGAACGGCTTCTCGAATGGTGCCGACTGAGCGAGGAAGTCCGTAACTCGCGGAGTTCGCGAGCTTGAGGACCCGCGCCGTGAAACCGGGGTCGCGAGAGACGGTGAGTGCGATTTCGCGCGGTGAGACCGAGTCCTCGTCGGTCTGGCGCAGCACCTGGAGCGCTACTGGCGGCAGCGCCGGCAGGTCACGCACCTGCTCAAGAATTGACTCCAGGGTTGGCGGGCGTTGCGGCTGCTTCTTCTCCTCCTGGGCCTGGCGATGGCGATCGAGCCGGGTATCCGGCGTGGGAAGGGTGGGCGTGAGACGGGCTGAAGTACGCATTGGGAACGTGCGTAGGGGTTGGTTCATGGCTTCGCCACCTCTCCGAGCGCCACGAGCTGGCGCTCGCCCTGGCCAATCGTCTTAACGTGGACGCGGCCGTCGTTAAATAGCTGTACGGTTCGGCCGGTTGACCCGCCGAGGTCGGTTGCGGCAATCGGCAAGCGACGCGCCTGGAGTGCGGCAACGCAGGCTACCGCATTGCGTGCGCCAATCTCCAGGCGGGGCCCCGATCCCTGAAATGTAAAGAGCTGCGCGCCGCCCGTAAGGGCCACCAGAACGCGCGATGGGGAAGCGCCTGCCTGCTGCATTGCTTCCAGCAGGAGCGGAATGGCGGTGTCGGCAAATTTATGGGGGCTCGGAGGATGTCCCGCGCTGTCGGGCAGCACCACGTGAGCGAGTCCGGCAACGTGCGCCTTCGGGTCGTAGGCGCAGACGCCGATGCACGATCCGAGTCCGAGCGCAATGAGCACTTCGCCCGGGTGGCGGCTGATCTTCACTTCCGCCATCCCAACCATCAACGATTGCGTCATTTTATTCGATATCCAGCATCAGAGCGCGGAGGAGAATTGGGAGGCTGTCCGGCTCCGGAATATAGATGAAATAGCATTCTACCGCGATATCGCTCTCCCCAATCTGGGTAACCACCGTCAGCGCTTCGTCCTCTGTGTCGGCGCATGCTGAGGCGACAGCACCAAGAATCGCGGCCGTCATGTCGCACGCGAGGGCAGGAGGCGAGGAGTAGAGGGCGAGCCCGGTCATCTCGCAGACCGCGACCAGATAGGAGGAAGCGAGAATATTGCCGATCTCCACAAGCGCCGAGCACTCCATCTCGCCGAGCGTCTGGGTGGTTCCGGGCGCGCTGCCGAGGAGCTGATCGGCCAGGCGCATGGCGCACTCGATTGGCCAGAGAAATGCGACGTGTCCGGGCGCGTCACCGGTAACCGGCATGTAGACGCCCACCGAGATGGACTCAGGTCCCCCGGCCATCTCGGCGAAGTCGCTCAGGCGGACGACGCCAACGCGGGGTACGGACATGTTGACCCGGGCGTCCATCATGGATGCGAATGCGGTCATCGCATTGCCCGCGCCGATATTACCCAGCTCGTGAAGCGCACTCAGGCTAAGGTCGTTCAATCCCTGTAAACTGACGGGCATCCGTGCCTCCTTCTATTACGGGGGGATTATCGGCCGGTGCTGGCGGATTTATCAGGACGTGAGGAGGCTCTGGTGAAAAACCTGAGAAGATTCGCAGGGCGAAGGGAAGCGGCGGAGCGATCGAGCCCGCGAGGTGCCTGGGGATCGTAACCGGGGAGTGGCGGAACTACTGAACGGCGCGAACGGCCCGGACGAAAGCCTGGAGGCGTCGATGGTCCTTGCGGCCGGGGGTGGCCTCGACGCCGCTGGAGACGTCGACCGCGAACGGGCGGACCTGCCGGATCGCTTCCGCCACATTGTCGGGGGTGAGTCCGCCGGCAAGAATGAGGGGCAGCCGAAACCGCTCCTTCGCCTCGCGGGCGAGATCCCAGTTGAAGGTCTCTCCGGAGCCGCCGAGCATGGCTTTGTGGTAGGTATCGAGCAGAATCGCATCCGGACGGGAGCTGCCGAGCGAAGCGGCGATTTGATCGAGCGAGGCGGCATCTTCTATGCGAAACGCCTGGATACCCCTGCGCCCTCGAGCTTGCGTTGGGTCCCAGCTCCCACCGTAGAACTGGACCGCTTCGAGCCCCTCCGGGCAGTCGGCTGCTTCAGCGGCCCCTCGCACCACGCCGACGCGGGTGACGATGGGCGGTACCGTGGTGAGCAGCACACTCGCGGCCGCCGGGTCGCCGAGGAAGCGGGGCGTATCGGGCACAAAGATGAAGCCGAGTGCGTCCGCTCCGAACTCAATGGCGGCGCGCGCGTCCTCTTCGTTTGTGATTCCGCAAATCTTGATACGGGTCACTTTTCCGCCGTTTCGTAATGGAGTGAGTCGAATGGCCGGGCTGATGGCCCAGCCCGCGAGTGATTGTACCCTGTTGGCAGCCCGGGGATGCGCTGCGGCTCACCGGGAGCCAGGGCGCGAGGCTGAGGCTGATGGTTTGTGAGAGGGCTCGCTCGTTTCCTCTCCCCCGACCCCTCCCTTAACCGCTCGCTCGCATCGCACCAACGGCGCTGCGTCTCGAACTCCGGTGTCGCGATACTCGCTCGCTAAGGGAGGGGAGTGCGCACTCGCTCCCTCTGGGCGCAATGGAATCCCTGCACCGTGAACAGGGCGAGAAGCACCTGCCTGGAACTCTCCCTGCTCGGAGGCGCGGGCCAACACTCGCCCGGCTCGAACCAGCAGGCGAAGCCGGGGCCAGTGGCAAGCGATTTCAGTCACCCCTCCCTTAGCGAACCAGCAGAGCGAAGCTTGCGTGCGCCTTCGTTTGCCTCCCGCGCGATGCGAGCGAGTGGTGAGCGGAGGGGAGGGGATGGGGAAAATCCCTTCGCCCTGCGAGTCGCACTGCCGGGCCGCGGCGCATCAGGCAGGCGTCGGTTTCGTCCTCCTGTCCGATGCGCCACGCGCACTGGAGGCGGGCAGTTACGCGCTTCGGGCGGAAGCTTCTGGGCCTGTTCAGAGCCCATTTTGCCTTGACAGAGGGGAAGCATTTGGAGTATGCTGATGGGCAACAGAACAGCTAAACTCTCCAGGATACCTGCGCGCCCTGAACTGGCCGACTTTTTGAGGCGGCAGGCGAAGCAAGAGTATCCTCTGTTTTTGTAACTCCCCTACGCAAAGGAATCTAGATCGCTATGCAGGTTACCGCCGAGCAGACCGACCCCTGCACTGTTGTGCTGGACATCGAGGTCGATGAGAAGCAGGTCGCGCGGGCTTTCGATTTCGCATACCGTGAATTCGGACGTCATACCAACATCCCTGGCTTTCGACCCGGCAAAGCGCCGCGCGCCGTTGTAGAGCGATATGTCGATAGCGAGCGCGTGCGACAGCAGGCTCTCGAGAAGATCATCCAGGATGCTTACTGGCCGGCGGTGCAGGAGCAGGGAATAACGCCCTATCGAGCTCCCGATATCGCCCCTCCCGACCTTGAGGACAAGAAGCCCTTCCGGTTCAAGGCTACAGTTCCACTGGAGCCCAAAGTGACACTGGGCGAGTATACCGGCCTTACGGTGGAGAAGCCCCTCTTCAAGGTAACCGAGGAGATGATTGACGAGCGGCTCGAGCGGCTGCGGCAGGACCGTGCGCGCCTCGAGCGCGTGACGGATCGCGGCGTGCAGGCAGGCGACATGCTGATTGCCGAGAGCGCCGTCAAGCTGGAGGGCGACGACACGGAGCCGACTCCACGGCGGCAGCTCATCCAGATGGGCAGCAACGTCCCCGGTTTCGACGAGGCCGTGACCGGCATGATGCCGGGCGAAGATCGCACCTTCGAGCTCACCTTCCCGGATGATTTCGAGGAGGAGGCGCGCCGCGGGAAAAAGGGCACGTTCACCGTTAAGCTGAGCAGCCTGAGCGCCCGGCGCGTGCCGGAGCTGGACGATGAGTTCGCCAAGACGGTTGGCGGGCGCGACACAATGGACGAGCTGAAGGAGGCCCTGCGCGAGCAGATCAACCAGGAGGCCGTGCGGCTTGGCGACCAGATCGCCGAGACCCGGCTGCTGGAGGCGATCCTCGCCACCTCCGACATTCACTTCCCGGAGATCCTGGTTCGCGAAGAGGTGAACGAGCGGCTGAGGGGATTGGCGCGCGAGCTTGCCGAGAACAAGGCCACCTATGCCCAGTATCTGACCCAGATCGGCCGCACGGCAGAGGAGCATCAGGCTCAGCTGGCCGCGCAGGCCGACGGCCAGATTCGCACGCTGCTGGCGCTGCGCCAGATCGCGATGGCAGAGAGCCTCGAGACGAACGCCGACGAGGTTGAGGCCGAGATCACTCGCGGGGAGTTGGTCGGCGAGATCTCCGAAGAGCTCGCCAGCGAGCTCCGCACGGACGGGCCGAAGCGGCTTCAAGTCGCGAATATGCTGGTGCAGCACAAGCTCCACGATTTCCTCTTCTCGCGAAACACCGTGAATGAGGTAGAGGCGGCGGAGCAGCCGGAGACCGAGGCGCTCGAAGAGGCCGGAGCCGACGCCACCGAGTAGGCGCTGTCGCGCGTTGAACTGGATTGGTGTGGTGCCTGACCTGCCCGGAGTGCGTACTTCCGGGCAGGTCTATCGTAGGAATAGTGGATTCCAACGACGAATTTACCGAGGAGAGGGAAAGCATGGACCGCCTTTACCGCCCACCGCAGAATGTCATTCCGATGGTCGTCGAGCAGAGCGCTCGCGGCGAACGGGCCTACGATATCTACTCCCGGCTCCTGAAGGACCGGATCATCTTCATTGGTGAGCCTG
>JBBRJW010000270.1:0-5133 GCA_038218705.1 Chthonomonadales bacterium
GTTAGACACTCCTCCGCCAAATTAGCAGCGCCCCGGAGCCATTGGCCCCGGGGCGCTGCTGTTTACCGAAGCGCGCGAGTTACGAACCCAGCGTAGCCTCGACCAGAGTGCGGATTGCGGCATCGTCGAGCAGTCGGAAACGCGATTCGCGCTTCACGTCGCGCTCAAGCAGCCCAACCTCCAGGACGCCCGACTTCAGTTCGTCGCGCAAAAACGCGGCGTCTCGTCGGCGCGCTTCAGATTCGTCTACCTGCTCCTCGGTGTCGTCGCTTCCGGCCACCGCGTTCCGGCGGAGCACCTCGCGTGCACCGTCGATCCAGCCCTGGAGCGCCTTCCGGAGGGCCTCCTCTCGGGTTCGCACGTCCTCGGCCGAACCGAGCGCATCCAGAATCCGCACTTCTGCTGCTGCGGTCCCGGCCACTGCCGCCATGCCCCGATACTGCCGGAACTCGCCGTCATAGTTGATCACGAAGAACGCATCCGCCTCGGGTTTGCGCCCCAATTCCGCGAATAGCCCTTTCAGCACAAACGGGGCGGTAAACTGGTCGCCGAAGGCCTTCTTCAGCGATGGGCTGAGCGCAAAGCCAACGAGCCGCTGGACGGAAACATCGTCCGGGCTCCGCTCGAAGCCCTCCTGATGAGTCATCTGGATGGAGGCCAGCCTCACATTCTCGATGTCGGCCTGACGGCCGATGGCCGAGAACATCTGGCGATCATAGATCTCGTAGACTTTGCGCTGACTTCTTCGAAGAGTCAGCAGGAGGAGGCCCTGCTCATAGGCGACGCCAACAACCGGGCTGCCACCGCGAAGCTCCTCTTCCACGAACTCATTCCGATGGGCCATTGCCTCATTTAGATCAAAGGGGCTATACATGCAATCCGTCCTCACCTTTCGCCGGCGTCCCGTGACGCCGAACATCCTCAGCGTCGCGGCGCGATCCGCTCCCCACCTGCCCGGTCAATGTCGGCTACGAGAGCCCGAAGCTCATCCTCGGGCACGTCGGTAATGCCAACGTCAGTGATCGTGGTGGCCAGTGGAAGTACTTTCGACCATCCGCCTGTGGCGGCATCGAGATCGGCCGCAATGTCGAGCAGGAAGAGAGCCTCGCGAAGGGCCTCATCACGCGTCATCGAGTGGAACGGCTTCTTCGTTTTGACAATATAGTCGAATACGCCGCGAATCTGCGTGGAGCCACTGCCAGCGGCCCCGAACTCCGCGCTCTCAAACCGCGCTCCCATACCATCGTAGAAGAAGATACGGCCCTCCGAGCTCTCCCGATCGTAGGTGGTCAGGATCGGGATAAAACCCCCGATCCCCTGCAACGCCTCCGGTATGCCTGCACGGACTACTTTCGCCAGCTCGGCTAGCTTGCCATCCAGGCTCATCGGCTGCAGATAGGTGCGTTCGAACAGTTTGAAGGTCGTGCGCAGGTAGCGAACTACCTCCATCGCCCGCGCAAACGAGCCTGAGATCGCGAGAAGCGTGTAGTCATCGATTGGCAGCACCTTCTCGGCACGGTCGAACATGATGGAGAAATTGGCGGTGGCGCGCCGGTCACCCACATTGATCACGCCCTTATCGAATTTGACGGCGATAACCGTGGTGCCGTGCGTATCAACCACGCCGGATCCAGCACCGATACCGGGGCCGGTATGGCTATCATGGGGACGCGCGGGCGCGGCCCCATAGGGTCGTGTCAAAGGGTGCCCACTCGATTCGAGTAGGCTCCATAGGTCTCGAGCCAATTCCATTCGCTGCTCCTGGATCGTCGCCCACGGCGCGATCCTCATCTACTATTCGCCGCTCCGCTGTCGGTAACGGCGAGCCGCATCCGGGTCCACGCGCTTCATTCGCTTCAGCAGGTCGCTCGTATCCGGACGATCTACCTTCGGGGCGGCAGGTCCGTCTCCGTCGCCCGGCTTACGTGTCGGCTCAATCGGCCCACCCGGCACCTGTCGGCGCTCTTCCACACGAATTGCTTGGGTCATCAGGCTTACTCCTTCTCTCCCAGGGCCGTAGGCCCGTCTTCCCCGAACCCGGTCAACTTCTCACCGGCTTCATCCGCGGCTCGCGTACGGCGAATCACCGCGACGACCTGCTCCAGGTCGCCTGCGCCAACCATTTCGCCCACGTACTCCGCGAGATTCGCTTCGACAAGGGTGTTCATGTCGAAGAGCAAATCCTCCCCCTGGAACTCGAACGCAATTCCGTTCCACCCTATCCGCCGAACGGCCGCGCCATACCGCTGCACAAAGAGGCCCCTCAGCGCAGCGCGGGTATCTGCAGGCGGACACGAAACCGCTGCGCCGACGCGAGCGTCTGTCACGAATCGGCGCATCTGGCCAGCCTGCTCCAATCCATAGTAGAGACTCTGGTCAGGATCGATGTCGTGGTACGCGAGATCCAGGCTCTGCATCGCCAGATCGCCCCATGCGAGGTTTTCATCCCGGCGAAAGCCATCCAGAAGCTGGTACTTTGCCGCCCAGTCGAGCCGATCCGACAGCGTCGTATAGTCCGAGCCGAGCTCGTCGAGCACGCTCGTCCAGCCAGCCAGCACCCAGTCGGTCTCCTCATCCTCGCCCTGGAATCGCCGTACTGCCTCGTCGAGGTAAGTGCGCTGCACCTCGATCGCCGTGACAGCCGGTCCTCCAACGCGCTCAAGAGGCTCTTTGAAGGTCAGGTCGCGCGACACCGTCCTGGCGGACTGCACCGGGTTGACCAGCCGGATGGACGGCTGAAGTCCCGCCTCCAGCAGCCGGAGAACCAGGCTGGTTGTGCCCACTTTGAGCGCACATGCGTGCTCACTCATGTTCGCATCACCGCAAATCACGTGAAGCCTGCGGTAGCGCGTCGGCGCAGCATGCGGCTCGTCACGCGTGTTCACGAGCGGGCGATTATGCAGCGTATCGACACTCGCCTCGACCGAAAGGAAATCTGCGCGCTGCGAGAGCTGAAAGGTGTTCGGGTTTCGGCGGCCAGCCTCGTTCTCCACGCCGCACTTCCCGGCTCCCGCATAGAGGGCTCGGGTCGCAAAGAATGGAAGCAGCGCCTGGATCAGAAGATCGGTCGGCACACTGCGACTCATGAGATAGTTCTCATGAGTTCCATAGCTTGCACCGTGGAAGTCCGTGTTGTTCTTCGTCAGGCTCACGGCGAGGCCTCGCGCTTCGGCCCTCTTCCGCGCGGATGCCAGCATAATCCGCTCACCAGCCTTGTCCTGCGCCACCAGATCACGGAGCGAAAGGCACTCTGGCGTAGCATATTCGGGATGCCCGTGGTCGTTATAAAGGCGGGCTCCGTTAGCCAGGACCCGGTCGCTGCGCTCCTCCTCCCGGCTCATCACCGGGGCGCTGGGTCGATCGAACTGTGCGTCGTCGGGATTGGTCGAGAGATTCTGGACGGTGAAACCGCGCATATCGCGCCGCGCATCCTCACCACGGTAGTTCCATCCACTTACCCCGGCGCCCGGATGACACTTCACAAGTGCAATGGACTCGGATACCCAATCGTTTGCGCCGAGCCCTTCAACCATGATTCCGTATTCGGTCTCGATTCCCATTAGCCTCTGCATGCGGGGCTCCCGTACTCGTCTGTTACTCGATATCTTCTGCTCGCCGCACGGCGGTCTCCGGGTTCATAATCGACATGCCGCCGTCAACCACAATCGTCTGGCCCGTAATAAAGGATGCCTCGGCGGACGCGAGGAACACTGCAACGGCAGCGATCTCCTCTGGCTTCCCTACCCGGCCCAGGGGATAGGGCGCAGCCGCGAGCTTCTGGGAGCGCTCGGTCCGGCGGGAAGTCCAGCGCGGCTCGCCGAAACTCATGATGTGTCCCGGACAGATGGCATTGACACGAATGCCGAGCGTCCCCAGCTCAACGGCGAGATTGCGAGTGAGCCCAAGCAGGGCGGCCTTTGAGGTGTCGTAGGCGAGCCCTCCGGGCATCGCCGCACCGGCGCGGACCGATGAGATATTGACAATCGAAGCCATACTCGAGGCTCGCAGCAGGCCGAGGGCCCTCTGCACTAGAAATGCCGGGGCGGTGACATTGACGCGCTGAACAGATTGCCAGCTCTCCAGAGCCGCATTCTCGAGGCGCATCTGCGCCTGGTTTGCAGCATTGTTGACGATACAGTCGATCGCCCCGAATCGGGCCGAGCACTCCTCGACGATTGCATCGATGGCCGCATCCTCGTTCAGGTCGACAACGAGCCCGGAGGCCCGGCCGCAGCCTAGCTCGGCCTCAATCAATCCCACGGTCGTCTCGACGCCTGCCGCCTTAATATCGGTGACGAGCACGCGGGCGCCCTCTCGCGCAAAGGCGAGCGCGATGTGTCTTCCGATTCCATCGCCGGACCCCGTTACAATCGCCACCAGCCCCGAAAGCCGCTCCATCCTTTTCCTCCCAAATGGGGCGAGCCTTCGGGCCTTCTCCCGCTCGGCCGCCTAGATTACATTGCCCCGTACAGGGCCAGACTTTCTGCCGCGAACGGGCTTGATCGTCGCAACATTTTCGGGGTCGTAGTCGAGCAGCTTCAGCCAGTCCTCGATCGAGTCCCCCTTGGGGAAGATCTCGTTCTCCTTGAACTCGACTCGAACCGCCCGCTGAAGGTCTTCGAGCTGGATTCCCTCGGTATCGCTTAACTTCTCGATGGATCGCTTGATGGCGAAGTCCTTCGAGCGCTCCACCACGGACTTAACCAGCGCGCCGGAGATAAGGTCCTTCCAATAGAGTATCTCCGTGGAGCCGTTTCGAAGGAATACCTCGAGGAACTCTGTCTCGGATTCCCGCCGGAACGTATATTCCGTGATGAGATCCAGCAGCTCATCGAGGGCGCCCTCGCGATCGCCCTTATGCTCGCGCACCAGGTCGGGGTCGACTGGCGTATCCGTGAGATAGATCCGGAAGATGTCCCGCGACGATCGGCGGTCAGGCCGCACGACCTTCACCTTGCGGTCAATTCGCTCCGGCCTGAGTATCGCCGGGTCGATATAGTCCGGACGGTTGGACGTCAGCATGACAACGACGTTATCGAGCGAGACGAGCCCATCCATCTCCGCGCAGAACTGCGGAACGATGGTATTCGAGATGTTCATCCACCGGCCGGACGAGCGAGTTCGGAGCAGCGA
>JBBRJW010000271.1:0-5109 GCA_038218705.1 Chthonomonadales bacterium
CTGAGAGGCCGCGAGAACACCATAGAGGTGATCGCAATGTCCCATTCCATCGTTTCTCCGCGCGACCCGCAGAGTGGCCTGCCGACCGGCCAGCGCCTCCATAAGCCTTTTGTCGTAACTCTTGTGTGGGATAAGGCCATGCCGAAGCTTTACAATGTGCTGTGCACCAACGAGAACCTGCCGACTGTCATCATCAAGTACTGGAGCGGGGGAGCGAGGGCCGTGGCGGCGGGCAGCGAAACTCAGGACGTGACGATTAAGCTGACGAACGCGAATATTGCCTCGATGGACGCTGCCATGCCAAACTTCAAGACCGCGGATCCAAAAGACCCGAAAGATCTGACCAGGACGCTCACTGTAGCCTTCACCTACCAGAAGATCGATTGGACGTGGAACGACGGTGGAATTTCGGCGGGGGACGACTGGGAGAAACGAGTGCAAAACGGAAAGCCAGCTACTCGGGTTCAGGTCGCAAGCATACTTCCAACACGCACTGCACGCGCCAGGGGCCACGTTAAGTCGGCTGGCGATGTCGCGCTCATGAACGCTCCAACATCGACCCACTAGCTTCCCGCGCGGCGGCATGGATCCCCGGGTTTTACACGACTTCTGTACCCGGGGTGCTCCTCTGCATTCTCGCTCCCGATCAGACGCCCCGTTCCCCTCGTCCATGCAATCGACGAGCGTACGGGGCGTCTGCCTTGCGCCGGGAAGCCCACACCTGGTTCGAGGTGCAGCGTGCGCCTGTACAAACTACTGACAAGCTCTTCCGCGTTACGGCGGGCCTGCCAGCTTCGTCGCCGGGTGGGCGTGCACCCACGCTGCAAAGTCGGCCTTCGTTGCGAGCAGTATTTCGAATATTGCGCGGCGGTCCGCCGGCGTAAGCTGCTCATACTCCTTCACCGGTTCCGGGCTCGTGAGGACCTCCTGCAGGCGCGCGTAAACATAGTCTCGAGCAAGCGGAGGGAGTCCGTTAAAGGAGGCAGAGTAGACCAGATAGCTGCATGGATACCGGAAGAGGCGGCGCTGTAACTCGAAATCGCGGAGCGAGCGCCCTCTGGCATCGCGCGGTCCTTCGGCGCTGAAAGCCGTTGTAAAGCCGGAGGAGCCCACGACTGGAGCCGGCAGGATCGATTCGCCGTGAAACAGCAGCCCCTGAACCAGCGGCTCACAGGCGTACTGTATGCGGTGGAGGGTGGAGTCGCTGCGGGTATCGAGCGGGCGCTTCAGATCGCGATTGAGGTCCTCTTCAAATTTGAGCGCGATCCGGGTCTGGTAGCTTGCGCGGGTAATGAGGTTGTGAACCCTGGTCTGATGTTCACTCACCATGAGAGCGACAATGTCGCTTTTCGGCGAGGGATAGTCTTTCACGTTTATGAAGCGCGAGAGCTCCGCGACTTCGGCCGGCGGCGCATAGATGGGCGCTGTACCGTTGGAAGTCTCCTTGAATACCGCGTTTCCCAGGTGCTTCCGCCCGCCGTTGCGGCCGGTAACGTACCAGCCGCCCCACCGCTCCTCCATTGGACTCTGGTCGGACGTGACGAACGTGCCGGCCGGCAGTATTGGCTGGCCTTCACCGTCCGGGTAGACGGAGCGCATCATGATCCCTGGCACGTTGGCGGTCATGTTGGAGGTGTGGCACTGGAGGCACTCCTCCGGTATGCGGAGGAGTCTGGGTTTGGCAGCCGGCTCCTGCTTGATCAGGTAGAAGACGGTACCGAGGCGAGGGTCCTGCGTGGTCAGCTCCAGCACGGGCCCGCCCTGGACGTAGCCTACGTATGTGTCGTCGTTGAAGTAGAGTGCGCGCGGGGATTTCGGGGAGATCAGCTCTCGCTGGAAGCTGGTTTTTGAGAAGACGAGCATCTGGGACGAGATGGGAACGTTGAGCGCCTTGAGCACGGAGGGCAACCACCCGTATTTCGGGCTGAACGAGAGCGAGGCAGTACCATTATCGATCCGGGACTGCAGCCGGCTCACGGCGTCCACTGCGGGCGTGGTCCTGTAGGCAATCGCCGCGGCATCGTAGTCGTCTTGCGCGTGAACAAGTGCTGAGCCAGCGAGCAGCAGTAGCGTGGCGCTTGCCGCAGCAAGCGCAAGGCCGCATCGATGCGAGGCTCGGTCGATTCTTCGGCTTCGATTCATGGCGTCTCCCGGAACGCACCGCCGCTAGTTGTGGATGGCAATATCCACTATGTAAGTATACAGTGCTATCACGTCTTGCGCTCTCCACGAAATGGCCGATGCAGCCCGGTCAACTGGCCAGTCGCACGTTCCCGGACGGCCGTGTTTTCCCGCGTTTTACCGGATGCCGGCTAATCTAGAGTATAATGACTAAGTAAGTAAGGTTTCCGCCATTCCCGTATGGGAGCGTCCTCGCGATCCGATCGAGAATCACTCGCGCTCTCAGGCAGTGCCTGCTGCGGCCAAAGCAGCCGCATCCCGTATACCCTCATGAACGCATACGCACTTACCCATCTGAAAGAACTCGAGGCCGAGTCGATCTACGTGATCCGCGAAGTGGCCGCGCAGTTTGAGCGGCCAGCTCTGCTCTTCTCCGGCGGCAAGGACTCGATTGTCCTGAGTCTGCTGGCGCGCAAGGCCTTCTGGCCAGCTCGCATTCCGTTTCCGCTCCTGCATATCGATACCGGCCACAACTTCCCCGAGACGCTCAACTATCGGGATAGCTGGGTCGAAGCGATCGGCGCAAAGCTCAACGTGCGATACGTGCAGGACTCGATCGACTCCGGCCGCGTAACCGAGGAGACCGGCTTTAATGCAAGCCGGAACGCTCTGCAGACGGTAACGCTGCTCGATGCGATCGAGGAGCTGAAGGTCGACGCGGCCCTCGGTGGCGCGCGGCGCGACGAAGAGAAAGCTCGCGCCAAGGAGCGCTTCTTCTCCCACCGCGACGACTTCGGACAGTGGGACCCGAAGAACCAGCGCCCGGAGCTCTGGAATCTTTTCAACGGGCGGAAGCATGTGGGCGAGCACTTCCGCGTGTTCCCGATCAGCAACTGGACTGAAATGGATGTCTGGCAGTACCTCTATCAGGAGCGGATTGAAATGCCCTCGCTCTACTTCACGCACCAGCGAGAGTGCGTGCGGCGTGATGGCATGCTGCTGGCGAAGTCTCACGCCCTGAAGATGCGGCCAGACGAAGAATCGCAAGTCTACCAGGTGAGGTTCCGCACGATTGGCGATATGACCTGCACGGGCGCCGTGCTCTCTCCGGCAACCAGTATGGAAGAGATCATCCAGGAGGTGGCCGCGTCACGCCAGACGGAGCGTGGGACCCGCGCTGACGACCGCCGTTCAGAAGCCGCCATGGAAGATCGCAAAAAAGAGGGGTATTTCTGAGTGACCACCACTACCGCAACGCCTGAAGTCTTCTCGACAGCGGGCTATCTCGACATGGAGCTGCTTCGATTTACCACGGCCGGAAGCGTAGACGACGGAAAGTCGACGTTGATCGGGCGCTTGCTCTACGACAGCAAGTCGATCTTTGACGATCAGTACGACGCCATCAAGCGCTCGTCCGAGAAGCGTGGGGAAGACTATGTGAACCTGGCGCTGCTTACGGACGGTCTTCGCGCCGAGCGCGAGCAGGGGATTACTATCGACGTCGCCTACCGCTACTTCGCGACGCCGCGCCGTAAGTTTGTCATCGCGGATACGCCCGGCCACATACAGTACACCCGCAACATGGTCACCGGGGCCTCCACTGCGAACCTGGCGATTATCCTGATCGACGCTCGCCATGGGGTGATCGAGCAGACTCGCCGTCATGCGATTATCGCGTCGCTGCTGCGAATTCCACACATCGTCTGCTGCGTGAACAAGATGGATCTGGCGGACTTCCGGAAGGAGCGCTTCGATTCGATCTGCAATGACTTCCGAGACTTTGCAGCCATGTTGGACGTGAACGACGTGCGTTTCATCCCCATCAGCGCACTGCTGGGCGACAACGTTGTGGAGCCCTCCGCAAACATGCAGTGGTACACCGGCCCCACGCTGCTCGGGGTGCTCGAGAATACGGAGATCAGCAGCGACCACAATCTGACCGACCCCCGGTTCCCGGTGCAGTATGTCATTCGCCCGCAGACCGTGGACTACCACGACTATCGGGGATATGCGGGCCGGATAGTTGGCGGCGTCTTCCGCCCGGGCGATGCCGTGACCGTGCTTCCCTCTGGCCTGACATCGCGCATTAAGAGCGTCGACGGCCACCATGTGAAGTACACCGAGGCGTATGCGCCGATGTCGGTTACCCTGACGCTTGAGGATCAGATTGACATCAGCCGGGGCGATATGATAGTCGGGGCAGCCGGCGAAGGGGCGCAGGTCTCCCGGGATATCGACCTGATGGTTTGCTGGCTGGGCGAAAAGAAGCTGCAGCCCAAGGGCAAGTATCTGGTCAAGCACACCACTCGCGACGCGAAATGTGTGATACGCGACGTAGTGTACAAGCTGGACATCACCAATCTCGAGGAGCTCTCAGGCGAGAGCGACGTCGCCATGAACGACATCGCGCGGATATCGATCCGCACCTCCGTTCCGCTGGCGTACGATCCCTATGCGCGGAACCGGTCAACTGGCAGCTTGATCTTGATTGATGAGGCCACGAACACAACCGTTGGGGCGGGCATGATTCTCTGACGCTCTCCGTTCCTGAAAGCACGAGCGCCCCCGGCGAGATATCTCGCCGGGGGCGCTCGTGCTTTCGCGAGATTCAGGGAACTCGCCGCCTGCGGGTGGATGAGAGGATCTTCTGTGCCTCCCGGTATTTCACGACCGTGCGCCTTGCTACGGTGATTCCCCGCTCTGCAAGCTGCTCGACTATCTGCTGATCTGAGAGGGGCTCTCTGGGATTCTCCTCTTGAATAATGGCGAGGATGGCATCGCGCACGGAGAGCGAAGAGTTGAAGAAGAGGTCGAAGCTGACGACCTCCTGATTGGGGAGTTGAACGAATTTATTGGCCGTTGCCCGGGAGACCGTGGATTCGTGCAGGTCGAGCTGACGGGCTACCTGGGTACGCGTGAGCTGCCGAAGGAATTGGCGCGAGCCCGTCTCGAGGAATCCGATCTGACACTCGATGATGCGGGTGGTGA
>JBBRJW010000272.1:0-5105 GCA_038218705.1 Chthonomonadales bacterium
AGGTGGGCGGGCTGGAACTGGAGAAGTCGGTGTTCATGGTTTACGGAGAGAACACTGCCGTAATCCAGTACGAGTTGCGAGGTGCATTGCCAGCCGCCTGCGCGCTCGAATTACGGCCCCTGATCGCCTTCCGCGATTATCACAGCACGACTCACGAGAACAGCGCCCTCAATCCGTCGCTCGAGATCGAACCGGGCTGTGTCATGTGCTCACCCTACCCGGGCTGCCCCAACCTCTACTTCGCGCATACCGCGGCCGAAGTTCAGCAGGCGGGCAACTGGTACCGCAACTTTGAATATTCGGTCGAAGAACAGCGCGGCCTCGATTACCGGGAAGACCTCTTCAATCCGCTCGTGTTGACCTTCGATCTAAACCGCGACGCGCGCCCATCCGTGGTTGCCTCAATCGAACCGCGAGCTGCGGAATCCGCCGACCGGTTGCGCTCGGCGGAAGTCGAGCGGCGTAACGGCATCATTGCGGCCGCGCCTTCCGACGATCCGTTCGTTGGATTGCTGGTCCAGGCCGCCGATCAGTTCATCGTCCGGCGCGGAGACGAAAGCACCGTCATCGCTGGATACCACTGGTTCAGTGATTGGGGTCGCGACACGATGATCGCATTACCCGGGCTGGCGCTGACAACGGGACGGCACGACGCCGCGCGCGGCATTCTCCTCGCTTTCGCAGCCAGCGTGGATCGCGGAATGCTGCCCAACCGTTTCCCTGACGCCGGCGAGACGCCGGAATACAACACTGTCGACGCGACGCTCTGGTTCTTTGAAGCGGTCCGCGCTTTGGCCGCGCAGACAGACGACTACGAGTTCATCCGCACGAAACTGTTCGCAGTACTTGCGGAAATCATCTCATGGCATGAGCGCGGCACACGATACGGAATCCGCCTGGATAACGACGGCCTGCTGCAAGCCGGCGAGCGGGGAGTGCAACTCACGTGGATGGACGCCAAGGTGGGCGACTGGGTCGTGACGCCGCGGCATGGAAAACCGGTCGAGATTCAAGCCCTCTGGTACAACGCGCTCCGCACGATGGAAGAGTTGTCCGGCCATGCGCACTATAAGGAGCTGGCCAACCGCGCCCGAGAGAGTTTCAACAGGCTCTTCTGGAACGAATCCACGGGCTGCCTTTATGACGTGGTAAACGGGGACAGCCGAGACGGCGCCATACGCCCCAACCAGATCTTCGCCGTCAGTCTCTTCCACGGCATGCTATCCCGCGAGAAGGCGAAGAGCGTGGTGGCGGCGGTCGAGCGGCATCTATTGACCCCATACGGCCTCCGCAGCCTTGCCCCGTCTGACCCGCAGTATCGCGGCCGGTACGAGGGCAATCCGTTCAGCCGTGACAGCGCCTATCACCAGGGGACTGTTTGGCCATGGTTGATGGGGCCTTTCCTCACTGCATATCTCAAAGTCAATGAGCGATCGTCCAAGGCGCGCAAGCAGGCGGAACAATGTTTGGCAGAATTCCGGCGATACATCCAAGAGGAAGGCCTTGGCCAGATCCCCGAGGTTTTCGACGGGGACGCCCCGCATCGGGCCGGCGGCTGTCTCGCGCAGGCGTGGAGTGTGGCGGAGTTGCTCCGGAGTATCGTGGAAGACATTCAAGTAGCCAAGCCGACCCGGCGGGAGGCTGCCCGGGCTACTGCGAGCTAACCCACTACGCTGGCCGCTGCCTCGCCTCGCTGCAGCACGACCTTCGAGGGATCGAAATCCGGCGCCGTTCCTAGGCCAAAGGCGACGAAATTGGCGAACTTCGCCAGTCCGACCATCACCACTGTCTCCAGGATCTGCTCGTCGGTATAACCGTACGTGTGTAGGGCGTCGATGTCGCGGCGGCTCACCTTCGTGGGCTGTCGGTTCAATTTGGCCGCGAAGTTGAGGAGCGCCTTCAAGACCATCGGAATGTTGGAGGTGGGGTGGTCAATCGCAATCTGCTCCGGCTCCGGCCCTTCGATCCCGAGCATGCGGACGATCTCGCAATGCGCGGTCACGCAATATGTGCTGAGATTCGCCGCCGAGCAAACCAGGAAGATGTATTCTTTCTGCTGGCGCGTGAGAGCGCCTTCCTTCACCAGGATTGCTCCGATCAATTGGGCCTCGACATCGATCAGGTCGGGCCGCATGGTCTGCGCGCGGAAGAAATTCGGGATGAATCCGAATGTGTCCTTGATGAGCGCGAGGGTCGGTAGATCATTTTCGTCCGCTACCTGGGCAAAATAGCTCATACGGACCTCTGTTGGCTGCGTATCCTGGCCATAACCTTTCCCGCGATGGATTTTGAGGCGGCCTCGGGCAGGTCAAAAGATCCGCTATCGGTCAGGATCTTGACCGTTTTCCAAGCCGAGTCATACACGATCTGGCACGTCTGGCAGTGGGCCAAGTGGCTCTCGATACGAGCGCGGATTTCCGCCGCCACTGCGCGATCCAAGTAGTCTCCCATTTCCGCCATGAAATCCGCGCAACTGATCAAGCCGGTTCCCCTTTCGCGGCCACTGTAAAATGAGGCGTCAGAGCCTCCCGTAACATCAGACGTCCTCGCAAATGGCGCGACTTGAGAGCTGGAATTCCCAAACCGAGCGCCGCGGCAGACTCTTCGATCGAGAGTTGTTCGATATCCCGAAGCACCAACACGACACGGTATTTGGCCGGTAACTTCATCACGTGATCTTCGACCAGCGTGCGAACTTCCGACTTGGAGTACAACTGCTCGGGGTCATCGCTCCAGGCGCGAATCTGCTGTGGGCGAAATCCCTCGTCCGTTTCGACAGCATCATCATGGAGAGACTGAACGTGCTTCCGGTCCCTCAGAAGTTGAAGACCCGTATTGCTGGCAATACTCACCAGCCAGGTAGAGAACTTGGAACGTCCCTGAAAATCGCCCAGATGCTGAAATGCTTTCAGGAATGTATCCTGCATCGCGTCGCGCGCCTCGTCCGGGTTCCCCAGAATACCAACCAAGGTCCGGTAGACGCGCCGGCTGTGGCGGTTGATGAGATCCTCAAATGCATCCAGATCGCCGCCTTGAACCCTGGCTACCGGCTCGGTATCCGGGTCAGCCTGCAGATCTATTTCGATAGGATGCCGGTTGTTATCCAAAAGATTCGCTACTTTAGACGGAGTCGGCCGAAGTATAAGCCGTGGCGGAAAATCCGGCGTGACGCCCAGGCCCATTTGTAGCGTATTGAGGAAGTTGGTGAAGGAGGTCATCACCAAGGTCTCCAGAATCTGCTCGTCGGTGAACCCATGCTTACGAAGCGGCTCCAGGCCCTCACGACAAAACCTGGAAGGCTGCACGGTAAGCTTCAAGGCGAAATCCAGCAATGCCTTATCGGACTCCGCGAGGCGGGCTTGCCGGTGATCTACTGCGATTTGGTCCGAGTCTTCCATCGATATACCCATGGCGCGAAGCATCTCGCAGTGGACGGCCACGCAGTAAGTATTGAGGTTTGCCGCCGAGATTACCAATAAGATGCTTTCCTTTTGGACGCGTGTGAGGAACTGTTCGGTGAGCAGCACCTCACGGATGGCACTGGCCTCGGCCTCGACTACATCCGGCCTCAAGGTCTGTGCACGAAAAATATTAGGAATAAAGCCGAACTTCTCACGGAAGAAAGCAAAAGGCGCAAACTCGTCCGGACTGCGCTGTATAGCCTTGAGATAGGGTCCGGAGCTTTCCTCGGCTCCATTGGAAGGGTACATACCCGGCGAGGAAAGAACGTCCGTGGGAATCTGTCGGGGCTCGAAATCCGGCACAGCTCCCACGCCGGTCGAGAGCGTGCATAGGAAATTCGCCAAGGCGGTGACCAGGACGGCCTCCAGCATGGATTCGTCATCCCATCCATGTGCCAAGAGCGGAGTGAAGTCTTTCCGCGATACGGAAGGGCTGTATCTGCCGAGCTTGAGGGCGAAGTACAGCAAAGCCTTATCTGCCGGCGAGAGACCTGCCTGCCGGTAGTCGCTGATGATCTCATTAAGCCGTTTTTCCGGTACGCCCAGCAAAGACAACATCTGATAGTGCGCCGTGACGCAGTACGCATTGCGATTTGCCGCCGCGAGTGCCAGGAGGATACGTTCCTTCCGAATTCGCGAGAGAGCCTGCTCTCTAATGAGCACAGAGGCGGCGATGCCAGCCTCCGCCTCGATCACCCCTGGCAATAAGCTCTGAGCACGGAAGAGGTTTGGCACGAATCCGAAGTGTTCCCGAAAGGCGGCAAAAGGCGGAAACGACGAGTCCAGTTCGACCTGTCGCAGATAACTCATGGTCTGTCATTTTACCTCGACCCCTGGGCATTCCCTCGCATGTTCAGCGCCGTTCAGATTCTTTGCATCTTTTTCACTGACAAGTCCGTCATACTCCATCGAACACTCACAAGCAGGGAAGGGGATTTACGATGACTCCAGCGATGGAAACACCGGCGGCCGATTTCGAGGCGGAAGCTCTCCCGCACATGAAAGACCTCTATCGCACGGCGGCATCGATATTGCGCAGCCGGACGGAGGCGGAAGATGCGGTCCAGGAGGCGTACCTTCAAGCCCTGAAATCGTTTCATCGCTTCACGCCGGGCACAAACTGCCGCGCCTGGCTATTCCGGATCCTGTTCCATGTCATTTCCCATCAGCGCCGGAAATGGTTCGGGCGTTTTATCTTCAGCGAACGCGAAGAACTCGAGCAAACAGCGGTCTATACAGCCCCGGTGCCGGAACAGCTTACGGACGACGAAATGATTGCGGCGTTCCGGAAGCTTCCACCGCAATTTGCGGAAGTCGTAATGCTGGCTGATGTGCAGGAATTTTCCTACAAGGAGATCCAGGAGACGTTAGGGATTCCGATCGGGACCGTAATGTCACGCCTCAGCAGGGGCCGACAACTTCTCCGCGCGCAATTGGCGAACTGCGGCGTACGAGCGGGCATCATACTGGATCCCGCCTGTGGTCCCAGCGCCCAGTTTAGCTATTAGCTAGTATCTACTTGCAATAGTTAGAGTACTTAAGCCATACTGGGGTATGCGCCAGAGCACAGCGGTTATTCGCCTGACGGATGATGAGCGCGCGACACTCCAGCAATGGACTCGCAGCGGCAAGAGCGAGTATCGG
>JBBRJW010000273.1:0-5105 GCA_038218705.1 Chthonomonadales bacterium
CGGCCCTACTTTGTGGAGGGGGACGATCCGCCGACCATGCATCAAGCTATGGCCGCAACCCTGGAGCGCGCGGTTGCCGAGATTCACTCCATCCAGGCCGAAGCCCGCGCGGGCGCTGGCGGCGGCAGGCCCAGGTGGCCGATGATCGTTCTCCGCACTCCCAAGGGCTGGACGGGGCCGAAAGTCGTGGACGGCATGCGATCCGAGGGTTCGTGGCGCTCGCACCAGGTGCCCTTTGCGGACATGAGCAAGCCGGAGCATCTGCAGCTTCTTGAGAGCTGGATGCGAAGCTACGAGCCCGGGGAGCTATTCGACGATGAGGGAGCGCTGATTGCGGAACTGGCCGAGCTCGCCCCGAAGGGTGAGCGCCGGATGGGCGCAAACCCGCATGCGAACGGCGGGCTGCTCCTCCGCGACCTCCGGATGCCGGACTTCCGGGATTACGGGGTCGCCGTGGAGTTTCCGGGTGCAACCATTGCGGAGGCAACCCGCGTGCTCGGCGGCTTTCTGCGCGATGTCATGAAGCAGAACCTGGAGAGCCGTAACTTCCGCGTGCTCTCGCCGGATGAGAACAACTCCAATCGTCTGGAAGCGCTGCTCAGTGTTACCGACCGCGCCTGGACCGCGGAGATCGATCCGGACGACGATCACCTTGCACCAGATGGTCGGGTGATGGAGATACTCAGCGAGCACACCTGCCAGGGCTGGCTTGAAGGGTACTTACTGACCGGGCGGCATGGATTCTTCTCCTGCTACGAAGCGTTCATACACATTGTCGATTCGATGTTCAACCAGCACGCCAAGTGGCTGAAGACAACGCGCCACATTCCCTGGCGGCGGCCGATCGCTTCGCTCAACTACCTGCTCACCTCGCACGTCTGGCGGCAGGACCACAACGGCCTGTCACATCAGGACCCTGGCTTCATCGACCACGTAGTGAACAAGAAGGCCGATACGGTGCGCGTCTACCTCCCGCCGGACGCCAATACGCTGCTCTCAGTGGCCGACCACTGCCTCCGAAGCCGCCAGTATGTCAACGTCATCGTGGCCGGCAAGCAGCCCGCGCCGCAGTACCTCGATATGGCCTCGGCTGTGAAGCACTGTTCTGCCGGGATCGGAATCTGGGAGTGGGCCAGCAACGACCGGGGCTGCGAGCCGGACCTTGTGATGGCGTGCGCGGGCGATGTGCCGACTCTGGAGACGCTGGCGGCGGTGGACCTGCTTCGACGGAACTTCCCGGACCTGAAGATTCGGGTCATCAACGTTGTGGACCTGATGACCCTGGAGCCAGATACCGAGCACAGCCATGGGCTCAGCGACAAAGACTTTGACACGCTCTTCACCACCGACAAGCCGGTAATCTTCGCATATCACGGCTATCCGTGGCTCATTCATCGCCTTACCTACCGGCGAACGAACCACCACAACATCCATGTCCGCGGGTTTAAAGAGGAGGGGACCACCACAACGCCCTTCGATATGACCGTGATGAACGACCTGGACCGCTTTCATCTGGCGGGCGACGCCGTTGACCGGGTGCCCTCCCTCGGGTACAAGGCCGCCTACTTCAAGCAATACCTGCGCGACAAGCTGCTGGAGCACCGGCTCTATACGCGGGAGCATGGCGACGACTTGCCAGAGGTGAAGGAGTGGGTCTGGCCGCACGGCACAGGCAAGGCATGAACGTTCTGGTGCTGAATGCGGGTAGCTCCTCGCTGAAATACAAGCTCTTTGAGATGGGGAGCCCTGGCCCCTCTGGCGCGAGTGAAAAAGTGCTCGCGGAAGGCAGCGGCGCCCACGCGCGGGGCGAGACAGTCGTTGCGGCCGTCGAGGCGGCTCTTACGCAGTGCCGCGGGCGCAGGATCGATGCAGTGGGGCACCGGGTTGTCTATGGCGGGGCGCGCTACTCCGAGCCCACCCGGGTGACCCCCGCGCTGATCGAGGGCCTTCGGGGCCTCGAGGAGCTCGATCCGCTTCACAACCCCACGGAAGTTGCGATGATCGAGGCGGCGCTCCGCATCCTTCCAGATGCTCCCGGCGTGGCCGTGTTCGACACCGCGTTCCATCGCACCATCCCTGAGGTCGCGTGGCGCTATGCAATTCCCACGGAGCTCGCGGATCGGATGGGGCTTCGCCGCTATGGATTTCACGGGCTCTCCTACGAGTATGTGTCCGGCGTCCTGATAGAGCGCCTCGGCAGCTCCTCGGCCGGCAGGCTCATCCTATGTCACCTGGGAAACGGGGCGAGTGTCTGTGCGGTGCGCGATGGTCGGAGCGTCGACACGTCCATGGGCCTGACTCCGCTCGAGGGGCTCCTAATGGGTACCCGCTCGGGCGACGTCGACCCGGGACTGCTCCTCTACCTTATCCGACACACGGAGATGACCGTGGAAGAGGCGGAGGAGCTGCTGAACCACAGGAGCGGGCTTCTCGGCCTCTCTGGTTCGAGCAGCGACGTGCGGCTCCTGGAGGCGGCGGCTGCGGCCGGCGATGCGCGCGCGGAGCTCGCGCTCGAGATCTTCGCCTACCGCGTCGCGCGCTATGTAGGGGCGTATGCCGCCGTGCTGGAGGGAGTGGATGCGCTCGCGTTTACCGGCGGCATTGGCCAGCACTCGGTGTCCGTCCGCCAGCGGGTCTGTCGGCGGCTCGCCTTCCTCGGCCTGGAACTCGACGAGCAGCGCAACCTGAGCGTCGGCACGGCAGCGTGCGTCGTCAGCACGCCGAAGTCGCCCGCCTCCATCTGGATGGTTCCCACGGAAGAAGAGCGGCAGATCGCTCGCGCGACCGCCGCTCTTCTCTAACTCCGAGGCTCGCGCCGAGAGGGCCTACTGCCAGGGGTTAAGCACCACCTTGATGCACTTGTCGGTCTTCTCCTTGAACATCTTGTACGCCTCGGGGGCCTGATCGAGGGACATCCGGTGCGTGATGATGTAGGTCGGGTCGATGTCGCCCTTCTGCACTCGCTCAAGCAGTGGCTTCAGGTAAGAGTGTACGTGAGTTTGCCCCATTCGGAAGATGAGACTCTTGGCGTGCGCCGCGCCCATCGGCAGCATGTTGAGCAAGCCCCCATAGACGCCCGGGATAGAGACTGTGCCGCCCTTGCGGCAGGACATAATCGCCTGGCGCAGGACGTGAGCCCGATCGGTTCCGATCTTCGCCAGCTGCATCCCCTTGTCGTAGATATTGTCGATGCTGGTGCCGTGGGCCTCCATCCCGACCGTATCGATCACGGAATCCGGGCCCCGGCCGCCAGTCAGCTCCTTGAGAGTTTCGCCAACATCGACATTCTCGTAGTTCAGAGTTACTGCGCCGGCAAACCTCTCGGCCATCGATAATCGCTCTGGGAACCGGTCGATGGCGATCACTCGCTCTGCGCCCAGCAGGAAGGCCGACTTCATCGTGAAGAGGCCCACCGGACCGCATCCCCATACTGCGATGGTGTCACCAGGCTGGATATTGCACTGCTCCGCCGCCTGATAGCCCGTGGGGAAGATATCGGAGAGGAAGAGCACCTGCTCATCTGTAAGGCCCTCCGGGATCTTGATCGGCCCGATGTCTGCATAGGGCACGCGGGCGAACTGGGCCTGTCCGCCAGCGTAGCCGCCGAGCATATGCGAATAGCCGAAGAGGCCCGAGGGAGAGTAGCCGTACATCGCCTCGGCCATAGCAGCGTTCGGGTTAGAGTTGTCGCAGAGCGAGGTCATCTGTTTCTTGCAGAAGAAGCAGTTCCCGCAGGCGATGGTGAAGGGCACTACTACCCGGTCACCCTTCTGCAGATTTCGTACGCCGGCGCCCACTTCCACAACTTCGCCCATGAACTCGTGCCCGAGAATATCCCCTCGCAGCATGGAGGGGATGAAACCGTTGTAGAGGTGCAGGTCGGACCCGCAAATCGCTGTAGAAGTGATGCGGATGATCGCATCCCTGGGATTGAGAATCGCCGGATCTGGAACGTTATCGACGCGCACATCATTCTTGCCGTGCCAACAGACCGCCTTCATGGTTTCTGCCTTTCCCCGCTTTCGGGCTACCCGTGCGACTGGCCCGCGGTGGTCGCAATCTCGCCGGTCTCCATGAGTCGCTTCAATCGCTGAAGGTCGCCTTCCACCTGGATAGAGGGCTCCTCCCCGAAGAGCTTCGCAATGGCTGCGCCGAACTTGCCACCCGGCGGGTAGTACTGGATGGTCACGTGCACTTCCGTTCCGCGACCCTTGGGTCCATCGACAAACCGAACGGTCCCAGCATTCGGTACATCCGAGCCATCGAGCGAGCGCCAGGAGATCAACTCGTTCTCCTGCTCGTTAATGATCTCTGCATCCCACTCCACGCTCTTGCCAGCAGGCCCTTTGGCTGCCCAGTGAGACGTCCTGTCCCCTGTTAGCCAGACAGACTGAAGGTGCTCCATGAAGCGAGGGAGGTTCTCAAGATTGCGCCAGAACGAATAGAGCTCCGCTCGCGGCTTATCGATGGAGATAGCCCGCTCGACGTGGATTCCCAGAGTTTCGCTGCTGTCTTCCCCGGAAGTAGTGATGCTGAGCTTCTCGTAGAGTGGACAGTGTCCGGTCGCGCCACGGTGGATCAGGCCGGCGGCTGCAGCAGCGAGCATAAGGCCGCCCTTCGACCGGCGAGTGATCCCGAACACCACAAGCGCGCTTCCACCCACAAGAGAGGCCATGCGCTCCACTCGTCCCACGTTGACACCCGTACCGAGCTTCTCAGCCTCGGGGAGATGGTTCGCGAAATCCATATCGTCGGTAGGCTCGCGCAAGATGGCGGGCTGCTGCTTGACAGCGGTATCGGTCATCGGTTTCTCCTGAGTCTGTAGTGAAGAGGGTCGGCCCTCTCGCTGAGAGTACTGATCGACTGAAAGGGCGCGGAGTTCCCTGAAAGTAAAAAGGGCGCGGCGAGTTTGCAGCTCGCCGCGCCGAATTGATTTGCGGTGGAACGTAACTAATGGTCGAGGAACGCCTGAAGCTCCGCACACGAGGCAAAGGCCTGTTCCGGCCGATCACCACCGGCCGGCTTACCGGCAACGCGTACTCCGACGGCGGCCACGGTGTTGAATTTCGCGCTGAAGCGAGCGCCCGCCTTCAGGGCGCCGGCAG
>JBBRJW010000274.1:0-5091 GCA_038218705.1 Chthonomonadales bacterium
GGAGTCAGACGCCCGAGTCATCTATCAGGACATTGTCGGCCTTCAGTCCTCTCCCTATGGACGAGTCCGGGCAGTTCCTGAGCTGCCGGAGCTTGAGTTCGCCTATGCACATGCGGGCCTCGCGCGGATCCTCGCCAGTCACGGCGATACGGACGGCGCGATCAGCCAGTATGCGGCTGCCCTCGACCTGCTGAGGCTCTACTGGAAGGACCGGAACGCCGGAGCGAACCTCGCCCGGTCGCCACGAAAGCGAGCCGAGCTCGCCGCTCTCTACGGCGCAAGCGAAGGCGGAGCGGACGCCCTGGGCAGCCTGGCGCGCCTCCTCGCGACGACGGGACGCACGAGCGAGGCGCACCTGCTCGGGCACGAAAAGTCGACAGCCGTGGCTCAGTGGCAGGAGGATCTTGCAAATGAGGCCCGCCCATCCGGGACGGGCCGCCTGTGATTCGCGTAACGCGGCACGACGTGGCCCTGCGAGGCCTGCCCCCGGGCGCGGAGGGCTGTCGTATCGCCCACCTTACCGACTTCCACCGGGGCCGCATGACCTCGGATGCGCTGCTGGAGCACGCCGTGCGCCTCGCAAACGAGCAGCAGCCGGACCTTATCGTTCTAACGGGGGATTACGTCACGCGCGATAGCCGGGACATTGAGCCCGCGGCCAGCATCATCGGCAGACTGAGGGCGAACCTCGGCGTGTTCGCGTCCCTCGGCAACCACGACTACAGCGCGGGCGGCGAGGCAGTGGCGGCAGCTCTCACGCGGAATGGAGCCGGGGTACTGCGAAATCAGAGTATTCTGCTGGAGAACGGTTTGCGATTAGTTGGGATAGATGACGACCGCTTCGGCCACGCGGACGTCGCCCGGAGTCTGAAGGGCGTTCGTCCGGATGAGGCGTCGGTAATATTGGCGCACAATCCTGCCTTAATGGAACAGCTCGGTCAGGTCGCCGCGCTCATTCTCTCCGGGCACACGCATGGGGGCCAGATCCGGATGCCAATTCTCACCGAGAGGCAGGTCCGGCGGATCGGGGCGAAACACTATCGAGCCGGTTGGTTCACCTTTGGGCGAGCAAGATGCTATGTCAACCAGGGGCTGGGAAATGTAGGTCTGCCGATCCGGATCGGGTGCCGGCCCGAAGTCGCGATCTTTTCCCTGAGGCGGGCTCTTGAGGCTCCCTAGATTCCCTTTGCGATCAGCTCTTCGTCCGCGAGCCTCTCGGTCAACGTCCTCTCGCGGCTTCGAAGCGCTTCGATGCGATCCGCCATCTTCAGGAGCAGCGCGTTGAGCCGCCGCATGGCCGGCAGATCGGCGCACTCTCCCGCCCGCCTCCACTCCAGCTCATCCAGGCGGGCATAGATCTCTATATCGGGGTAGTGGCGCAGCTCGGAGCGTACCTCTGGCAGCAGGACCTCCGCAAGGTCTTCCGCACTGTTGGTAACCACGAAGAACTGCCGCTCGAATTCGGGATCGTCGAGCAGTGGAGCCGTCCGATCTCTCCGGGTCTGCGCCTCCTCAAGTATGCTCTTCCGCCGCACTCCGGCGACGAACCCGGACCGATTGCGGACCGGTACTCGGAAGCGTGTGTGGTAGTACGGCGCGTCGTCCTCATGGCCCAGCGAGGTTTCGAGCAGGAAGTCACGGCCGGCAAGCGTGCCGGCGACCGCTGAAGGCGAAAGCTTTCCGGCCGTTCGGAGGCTGGCGGAGTTCTCGGCGGCGAACGCCCTCCAGGCGCGCAGGGCTCGTCCGCGCCAAACCGTCCACGCTGCCGAGGCCGCCACAGCAATCACGACGGCAAGACCGGAGAGCTCGAGCCAGTGAGGGCCGGCTGGCGGCGGCATTGGCTGCGCCGGCTGACTTGCTTCGCTGCTTAAGCCGTCTGGCATCTCTGCTCTCCTCCTGCAATCGCGCTGACTGTTAAGGTAAAATGCGCCATCTAACCCCCGGGAGTCCAAGTTGGTACGTGTCGGATCCATCCAAATCGCGGCCGTCCTATTGACGACCCTGGTCAGCGCTTCCATCAGCAGTTCGGCGACGGCCCCGCCCCCACCGCTTCAGGCCCGCATCTCGTTCGACCTCTCCTCGGCTGCTCACAACCCGCGGTTCAGTCCATCCCGCGCCATCGGTGCGGGAGTTGACGGTCTGCAGTACGGGGATATCGATAAAACTTACACTGAGCCCAACATAAAAGCCATTCTCTCCGCCGGCTTCAAGCCGCTCACGTACCGGCTTCGAACCGAGCTCGGGGTAGAGGCATGGCACTGGAATCCTAAAGGAACCTGGAGCGATCCGGCACATCAGTGTGGCTATTGGACGTCCGACCCTCATCCCACCGAGCCTATCCTCACCTGCTACGGCTATCGCCTGCCCCGCCGCGGGGCGACCATCGATCAGGCAAATAACGATGGCTACTCTCGGATTACGGATGGCGATGCCGACTCGTTCTGGAAGTCAAATCCCTACCTGGATCCCCTCTTCACAAAGGAGCCCGACACGCACCCGCAATGGGTGGCCATCGATCTGGGCGCTAAGGTCGCCGTAGACACCATTCGGATCCGCTGGGCCGAGCCCTTTGCACATCGGATACGGGTTGAGTACTACGTTGGGAAAGAGTCGGAGTATCTGAATGACTCGGCGGATGGCCGATGGATCCCATTCGACCAGGGCACAGCCGCCAGTAGCGGTGGGCTTCAGACGCTGCGGCTGGCCGACCATACGGTCCAAACCCGGCTGATTCGGATCTTTTTAATGGAGTCCTCCCATACTGCCCCATCCAGCTCCACGGATCGCCTCGATCGGTGCGGCTTCGCGATCCGCGAGGTGGCGATCGGGACGCTCGCCGGAGGGCGGTTCAATGATGCCGTGCGCCATACGCCCGTTCAGGCGAAGCAGAGCCGATGCTGGGTCAGCTCAACAGATCCCTGGCATACGAGCGCCGATCTCGACAAAAACGTGGAGCAGGCCGGATTCGATCGCGTCTTCCAGTCAGGGCTGACAAATGGTCTGCCCATGATGACACCTGTCGGAGTGCTTTACGATACTCCGGAGAACGCGGCGGCAGAAATTCATTATCTCCGGGCGCGCCACTACCCGGTCGATAGAATTGAAATGGGTGAAGAACCGGATGGTCAGCTTACCTTACCGGAGCACTATGGGGCGCTCTATCTTCAGTTTGCGTCCGCAATCCATGCTGTCGATCCGGCGCTAAAGTGTGGCGGCCCGGGATTTCAGAGCTCGCTGGGAGACTGGGTAGCCTGGCCCGACGAGGAGGGCGAAACCAGCTACTTCGCCCGATTCCTGGCATTCCTCCAGAAGAGAGGTCGAGCGCGAGACCTCGCTTTTTTCTCTGTTCAGTGGTACCCATTTGACGACGCTGGCGGCCCTCCCGCTCCGAACCTCACCGCTGCCCCGCGACTCCTCCGAGACATTCTCCGCCGCCAGCTCGATAAAGGGCTCGGGTCCATTCCCTGGATCATTGCGGAGTACGGTTATTCGGCATTCTCCAGCCGACACGAGGTGGACATGGCGGGCGCGCTCTTCGACGCCGAAACCGTTGCGCGCTTCCTCGCGCTCGGCGGCGCGACTGCGTACTACTACGGGTATGAGCCTAACGAGCTGATTCACGAGGCCGATGGCAAAGGTGACTGGGGAAACCTTACACTCTTTCTGACAGATAAGCAGAACGGCGCTCTCCGGCCCGTGCCCGCTTTCTATGCCGCGAGCATGTTAACAAAGAGCTGGGCGCAGCCGGGCATTGCGATACATGAGATCGCTGCCGGCCGATCCACCGCACTCAACAGTCTCGGCGACGAGATCGTCTCGGCCTACGCCCTCAAACGGCCCGATGGGCAGGTCGCCATACTGATCATAAACAAGGACCCCCTGCGTTCCTGCCAGGTGAGCCTCACTGCCGCTGGCGCAAGGCTCCGGTGGAACTATCCGATCGACTCAGTCCGTTACTCGGCGGCGGACTACACATGGGTGCCAGCCGGCGCTCTGGGCCACGCCGCCCTGAACCGGCCGCCGGCAAGCAGTCGGATTGCCCGCTCTGGCCCGATTACGGTCGCCCCGTTCTCACTCACCGTGATCCGCGGCCGAATAGCGGCCGAACACCAATGACTCCGCCCGACCGACCGACCAATTAAGTATCCCGATTGTTACATTTTGGGTATCAATTGCCCGGGCGCTATTAATTTTCGTCACGGCCGGAATGGCGTATGGTAATATAGAATCGTCACCGTCCCCCATCCTTGCGTTGTGTTTTCTCCCGCGACGGCAAACACCGCTTCCTGGTGAACTCTACCGATAGGAGAATCTGAAGTATGCGCTGGATGATCCCCGCCGCATTCTGTGGATTGGCAGTCCTGACATTGACTCCGAGGCCCGCCGCAGCGGCCGCGGAAGCGGTGGCAGTGGTTCCGAAGGTGGTCGCGCCCGGAAAGCCCATCACCCTCAAGTGGTATTTCACAGGAACGAAAGTCTTACTCTCAGGCGGCCGCTTTGGCAAGGGCGCACTGGTTACCGGTCGCACTGCCGTTACCGATAATCCGGCCCGCACCACGCGGTATACCTTTGACGTCTGGTACAAGCCAGCGGCATCGGCCGCCGATCAGAACACCGCCGCAGGGAAGCTGGTGCACGTACAGTATGTCGCCACGGCCCAGGTCGAAGTACCCATGTCGATGCCTGGTCTCACCTCCTACCACGACCCGCATGGCTGGCAGGTAAGTTACCCTACGGGCTGGAAGCGCGATAATGTGACGACCCCGGACGAGGGCAGCGACGGACTGGTCTATTTTCAGAAAGAGGATGACGCGGTTGAGCGACTGGTTGTCGCGATTATTCCAACGTCAACACTCACTCCCGATGACATCCTGAAGAAAGTCAAGGCCGACGTCTTCTCGCGGTATGAAGCGGCTGATGTCGGTGAGGCATCAGCCTCGACGCATGCCGATGTCCCAGCAGAGATTGTTACCTTCACCGGGAAGGACCCCTCCCATCCGGAGACGAAGACTCAATCCCTGGTCCTTCTGTTCGTCCGCGACGGGCGGGCTTACATTGTCAGCGCACGCACTGAGGCATCTCGCTTCAATG
>JBBRJW010000275.1:0-5079 GCA_038218705.1 Chthonomonadales bacterium
TTTCCCACACAAAACGCGCGGTTTCTCCGTCTTGTCAATACCGTCCCTTTATATCACTACTGGGCCATTGGCGACTTCCAGGTCTATGCGCCGGTTGGAACGGCGGCTGCCGCGAATCCTCCATCGCCCGTTCATGAGAGCGTTCTCGACGCCCACTCGTGGACAGCCCAGTCGGACCCAAAAGGGTGGCAGGCGCCGAGTCTGGTGCTGCGGAGCACTCCGGACGCACGCGAGTACTGGTGCCCGGATAAAGAGCAGGAGCCGGGGCAGTATCTTCAGGTGGATATGGGAGAAGCTCGCATATTCCACAAGATCGTGCTTCGAACAGGCATGCGAGCCATGGACTTTCCACGAGGATACAAAGTTACTGTGAGCGCCGACGGAACGAACTGGAGCAAGCCCGTGGCCGCCGGGCGGGGCGAGCCCGTTACGACGATTTCGTTTGCGCCCCAGACTGCGCGCTATGTTCGCATTACGCTCACGCGCTCCGGAAGGTGGAGCCAGTGGGTGGTCTCGCAGATGCAGGTCTTCGGGCCTCCGCCCGCCGGCCTCGGTGGCGCATGGCTGCTCCCCCAGGAGACCTTCGCCACTCGATAGTGGCCGGGTAGCGGCCATCGTGCGCCTTTCAGTGCCGCAATCGAAGAAGCGCCGCTCTCCTCTGGAAGATAGCGGCGCTTCTAACACAAACCTCTTATGCCCAAGAGAGGAGTTGAACCTCCAAGCCCTTGCGAGCACTGGCACCTGAAGCCAGCGTGTTTGCCATTTCACCACCTGGGCAGGCAGAACTAACAGGCTGTTACTGCCGTGTTAACCGCGCATAGTGTACAGCGAATGGCCCCCCTTTGTCAAGATAGAATTCGCAGCTCGCCTCGCGCCAGCGCCGCCATTTCCGGCTGCCGCGGACCCGAATCCTCGCAGGCTGTGGTACACTGTGGTTCGAGCCGGTGGCACGTTCTCCCTCCGTAGAGTCGTAATGGGATAGTAAGCTGCCACCTGCACGGGGCCTGGGAGTGATTGCGTGATCCTCACCGTGACGCCCAATGCGGCGGTAGATAAGACCTACACCGTGGCGGGCTTCGCGTTGGATCGGGTGAACCGTCCATCGCTTGTGCATACCGTAGCGGGAGGCAAGGGCATCAATGTTGCCCGCGTCTACCAGACGCTCGGTGGCAAAGCCGTGGCTGCCGGATTTCTCGCCGGGAACAACGGGAGAATCGTGGCTCGCGCCATGGCAGCCGAAGGAATTGAGAATGCGTGTGTTCGCGCGCCAGGCGAGACACGGCTCTGTATCGCCGCGATCGACCCGGACACTGGAACGCAGACCGAAATCAATGAGAGCGGACCGACGACGACACCCGCAGCAATTCGGGCGCTCAAGCGCCAGATACAGCGTCTGCTGTCACTATCGAAGTTTCGATTTGTCGTACTGAGTGGGTCTCTACCGCCTGGAGCGCCGCCCGATCTCTACGCGGAGCTAATTGAGATCGCTCGGAGCGCGGGTGTACCCGTGCTGCTCGACACCAGCGGCGTGCCGCTCGTGCGAGGGATCGAGGCGAGGCCGTGGCTCATAAAGCCCAATCAGGCCGAGCTTGCGGCGGTAATTGGGCGTCCGATCTCGACGGTAGAAGAGACGCTTGGAGCCGCTCGGGAGCTGCAGGCCCGCGGCGCGGAGCGGGTGGCTGCTACTCTCGGTCCGGGCGGTGCGATTCTGGTGGACGGCAACGTGGCGTGGCTGGCGAAGCCGCCGCCCATCTGCTTCGCCAGTGCGGTGGCTTCAGGCGATTCGTTTGTGGCTGCGCTCCTCTGGAGCTGGCTACACGGACCCTCTCCTGCAGAACCGCAGGAGGCGCTGCGAATGGCGACCGGCGCAGGCGCGGCCAATGCAGAGGTCATCGGCGCGGGCTTCTGCTCGCGTGATTCAATTCTGGATCGCTCTCGAGGCGTGAAACTGGAGCGGCTGGCGGCCGTAGTCTGAGGATAGTCTCTATGCTCGCTTTTCTCGATAGCCCGTTCGGGTTGGCGGTGTTCTTTATCGCGGTGTTGCTGCTCTTTGGGCCCCAGAAGGTGCCAGAGATTGCGAACCAGCTTGGCAAGGCTCTGAGGGAGTTCAAGCGGTCCACCAGCGAGATCACCGATTCGTTCCGGTTTGATGCGGAACCCCGATACGACTCGCACTACGATCCACCGAAGTACGATAGCTACGGCAACCCGTACGACTCGGCTGCGACCACTCCCGCTGCCGACTCGACGGCCCTGCCTGGCCCTTCGGTCCAGCAGGCCCCTCGCGGCGACTTTGCCGCCTCGGCCATGGCCGCTGATACCACCGAATACGGCGTGATGCCGCCCGCGAAACCTGCGGCCGCCCCAACATACGGGGTGATCGCCACAGAGACGCCTGCGTCCGTTCAAGCTCGTCCGGCTCCGGGTTCGGTGCCGCGCGACGGAAGCGCCTGACCGCGCGGACGCTTAGAATTCCTGAGGAGGGTGAACGATGCTCTATCTGGCTAACTTTAGCAATCCGACTGGCCTGATCGTGCTGGCAGTTATAGTGTTGCTGCTCTTCGGGGGCAATAAAATCCCCGAAATGATGCGTGGTCTCGGCAGCGGAATGAAGGAGTTCAAGAAGGGCATGAGCGACGAGCCCGACGATGAGCTTCGCAAAGAGAAGGAGCGCGAGGCGGAGGTTCGCCGGCGAGTCGAAGAAGAGATGCGCCGCGAGGAAGAGAAACGCCGAACGGTCTAGTGTTGAAGCACTGATTCAATGTCTTGTAATCTGATACGAAGGAAACCGCACCCTCCATGAGTACGCTGAGTCATCTCGTCTACAATCTGCTACTCTTCCTGCAGCTCGTCACCGGCGTCAGTCTGGTTGCCGTCGTAACGATGCAGGAGAGCAAGAATGAAGGCCTCACTGGCCAGATCGGAACCACGGCATCCACATCCTTCAAGGGGAAGGCCGGACGCGAGGAGCAGTTGAATCTCGTGACGCGCAATATCGCCACCGTCTTCTTCGTGCTCTGCATCCTGGTCGCTATCGTCACGGCCCGCATGGGCCGTTAGTGCCGGCGCCCTCCCGCTGCTCGCCTGTGAGGCGAGCAGCGTGAGGGCGCTCGTGGCTACGGTGCATCCACCACTATCACCGGGATCGCGGGAAGCACGCGGCTCACTGCGCCGCGCAGCAGTGTACGCATTGTTCCGGTGATTATCAGGTTGGTCCTGAGCCCGGGCCGTACATTCTCGGCCACCTCCACGGTAATCGTTACCTCGTTATCAGTGCCGGCCATCACCGCAGGCTTTACCACGATTCCCCTCGCGGTTGCCACCGGCCGCAGGGTGATCTCGCCTGGTCGACCGTCGGCGCGTGTCGCTTTCACCACGATATCTACGCTCTTGCCAACTGGCAGCCGCAGCGGCCCTTGCCTGTTTCCCGCCTCCACCAGACTAAATACCCCCCCCGACACGGTCGCCATTACGATTTCACGAGTCGCCGGGTAGTGAGTGAGGCTGAACGCCTGCATCACCATCTCAGCGCCCCCCGCCTCCACCGAAACGGTCCCGCCAGGAGTGATCGCCGTTCCCACGATGGTCGGTGAGAAGAGCCCGATCGGCGCATCGGCCGGCATGGTGATCGTAAGCGGCACGCTCACCTGCCCCGCCGCAATCGTCGCTTCGCTGGCGCGGCTTCCCGGCGGCAAATCCTTCACCTCGAGGCGGATATCCCCCGCGAACCCATCGCGACGTGTCGCATTTACCGTTATCACCGCCGAGTCGCCCTGCCCGGCCCGCGGGTTATCCGGAAAGGCGCGCAGGACAAAGCCCGGCCTGGCCTGCGTAATTCGCAGGCGATAGACAAACGGCTCGCCGCCCTTCTCCTGCGCGTCGCGAACACGTAGGGTATAGTCGCCCGCAGTCGCCACGGAATAGAGGATTCGGGAATCCGCCTGGTGCAGTCGGAGCGCATCTTCCGGGTCTGGCGTGTCGTCGTTCTCCTGAACCGTCTGCCCCCTTGCATTGTACAGAGTCAGAACTGAGTCCACTGGCGAGTCGAGATGTCTTGCGATCACCTCCGCAAGGATGCGCTCTCCTCGCGCTGCATGGAAAACGTAGTAGTCAGTATCCCCCGGCCGATCGATTCGCCCATTAACAGCGACAGGCGTCGAGACTCGGCTCGCCGTCGCCGCAGTATCGTTGGGCTCCGTTTCGGTCGCCTCTGAATCGTCGCCAGTTCCAAACGAGACCGCGTTAGATGGAATCAGCCCGCTCGCCAGTCGAATCGGGATCACGGCAGGCGCGCCTACGGGGATCGGGACGTCGAGGGTCTTAGTCGGCAGATTTGCGCCAAAGAGCTGCACGTGGGCAGTTGTGCCTCGCCGGCCCCCGAGCGGAAAGATATGGGTGATGGTCGGGAGTGCCCCGATGCTGAGCCGGTAGACAAAGTCGGCGCGGCCGCGATAGAGGTCGTCGCGCACCTCCAGCGTATAGTCGCCCTCTTCGGGCACACGGTAGATCAGGACCGGATCCGGGCTGAACCAGGTATCGTCGATGGTCTTCACGCTCCGCCCGCTGGAATCGCGCAGCGTGATAACGGCATCGAACCAGCCAGGAACTGCATCCGCGATAAATGGCAGGATCGAGCGCGCCTCGAGGGCGCAGACCATCTCCTGGCCGGCGTGCGCGTGGAAGCGATAGAAGTCGAGATCACGGTCCATGATCTGCCCGTTCACCGTTGCAGGGAGGGCACTGAGGGCCTGCGCGTGCTCGGGCTCCGAGTTGGGCTCGACCTCGTTTACCTCTGGGATTGCGCCAACCATGAACCGGAAGCGGTTTGAAGCGCCAGCCGGTGTCAGAAAGCGGATCTCGTGCTCACCCATGTCTGCTTTCGACGCGATGGTGACGGCGAGCTTAACGGTCGTGGCCGTCGGCGAGCCGACGAGCTTCATGGAGACATCGGCAGGGACCACTCGCACCTGAGTTGCGCCACGAAGGCCCGTACCGGTTGCGGTGACCTCAACTGTCGTGCCGCGCTGCCCGCCCGCCGGGAAGAGATAGCTGATAACCGGCGCTTGCGCCCACACCGAA
>JBBRJW010000276.1:0-5074 GCA_038218705.1 Chthonomonadales bacterium
ACGTTGCCGATGGGCGGCATGATGGGCTTCGAGCGCAGATGGATGTCATCAAAGTCGATCTTGACATCCTTCGATCGATCTGGCACTGGCTTCTTCGGCGCATCTTCCGCTGCGGGCTCCTCCGGCGTTTCAAGCGGAAGCTGGTAGAGGATGCCGGGCCCGGCTCGATCCGAGACGAACAGGAGTCTGCGGCCATCCTTGCTGAAGTGCGGGCCGTCGTTGGTGCCGGGATATCGTGTAATGTTTACTGGCACTCCGCCTACAGCCGGCACCACCCAGATGTCCCGGGTCTCGTGCCGGTCCATGCGGGCAAACGCCACCCAGTGGCTATCGGGCGACCAGGAGTGCGACGTGATACCAGTGCCGTTGTTGTTGTTGCCATTTCCCTGTGCAAGCCGGCGCATGCCCAGGCCGCCCGCGGCAGGCGAAACGTAGAGTCCGGCCTGAGCGCCCGCCTTCGCAAATGAGAGCCATTTACCATCTGGCGACCACTGCGGATTCGACTTGCTGTCGGCATCATTGGTAACGCGGGTAAGCTGACGGGTCTTGATGTCCATCGCGTAGACGTCGATTTGGTTGCCGCGATCCGAGATGAGCGCGAGCTTCGAGCCGTCTGACGACCACACAATATCGGAGTAGGAGCCATCCGGCTCAGAGATCCGCTTTGCGTCGCCCCCGCCGGCCGGCAGAAGCCACACAGCCCCATGGACTACCAGCGCAAATTGCTTGCCGTCGGGTGAGGGCTCGGACTCAGTGGCCCCCTGTGTGAGTACCTGGCGCTCCTGGTTGTTTACCTTCTCATCCGAGTGAGCCAGCACATTCACGCGCTCCGTGCCGCTCCCATCCGGTTTCGCGATATAGAGGTCGCCGTTGTAGATATAGGCAATTCTTGACCCGTTGCGCGCGATGGCGGGGTAGCGCACAGCATCGGTAGTGTAGTGAGTTATCTGCTTTGGCGGGCCACCGGCGATGAGAACGCGCCACAGGTTAGGCGTGTGGCTGTCGCCATAGAGCGTGGTGATGGTGAGGCTCTTGCCATCCGCGCTGTAGAGCGGCCAGAGCTGCTGAGAGTCGGTCTTGAGGAGCGGGTGGACAGTGTGGGAGCCAACCTCACCGACAATGACCTGTGCGGCGACGCTGCCCCGGTACCAGGGACGCCACCAGGGCTGCCCAGCCCGCGTGTAGGCGATTTGACGGCCATCGGGCGATGCAACGGCGAATCGAAGTGGCTCCTCGTCGTCGGTGAGGCGGCGCACGGCGTGTGTCTTCAGATCAAAAGTGTAGATGGCAAAGGTGCGAGTATCGCGCTGTGAGTAGAAGACGAGGCGGCTTCCGTCCGGCATCCAGTCTGTCACCCAGTCGGCCGTGCCGTAGCTCGTAACCTGGCGGGCTTCACCGCCGCGCGAGGGCACCAGGAAAACATCGGGATTGCCGTTGCGCATGGTCGTGAAAGCGATCCACTGTCCATCCGGAGACCAGTGCGCAGCGGCATCCAGCGCCTCATTAACGGTGATGCGATTTGCCAGCCCGCCGGTTACCGGAACCGTCCAGATGTCGCCCAGGTACGTAAACGCAAGGCTCTTGCCGTCTGGCGAGAGCGCGGGCCAGCTGATTCCACGGATGGGGCGATCCTCCGGGACTGCGAGCAGGTCTGTCGGAGCCACCGACTTCAGCGGCGCGGGGGCCGGAGGTGCAGCCACTGGCTTTGGGGCCGGCGCAGGCGCGGCTGGCGCAGCGGGCTTCACGGGCGGAGGTGGCGGAGCCTGGCGGTGCGCAGCGAGCGCGGCTGGGCAACTGCACATAACGAAAAGGACAGTGAGATGACGGGCACGCCCGCAAGTGAACTTCATGATGAGCGGCTCGCTTTCTGAATTGTCGATGGGTTTGCTTACAGGTGGCGAGCCTGTCGTTAGCCTCACTATGAGGCCCCGGGTCTATGGGCCTACCGTAACAAATGGCCGAATGCGCTCCAGCTTGCGGGTCCCGATGCCCGAAATCTGGCCGAGGTCATCGGGCGACCTGAAGGGCCCGGCGGTCGTTCGATAGTCGAGAATTCGGGCCGCCATGGCCGGGCCGATGCCGGGCACGCGCTCAAGGTCGGCTTCGGACGCACGGTTCAAATCTATAACGCCCTGGGACGGACTGGTGAGCTTTGTTACCCGGGTCCCGGCTTCGCGAGGGTCCTCGCGAGCACGTCGCGGAGGCGCGGCCGACCCGCCGGCTGCCACCGGGTCCGACAGCGGTGGCGCGCCCAGACGCGGAACGCGAATCTGCTGCCCGTCGGTCGCGATTGCGGCCAAGTTGATGGCATTTACATCGGCTGCTGCGGTTGGCCCGCCCGCCTCCTGCACAAAGTCCTGGACTCGCGATCCTACAACAAGTCTGTAGACACCGGGGGAGCGCACCTCCCCTGCAACATGGACCGTGACCGCCGCCGGGTCGGCCGCGGGCGGATCCTCCGGCGCAGCCGCGTTCTTCTTCGCTCCCACCGGTGGCGCGACGTTGATACCGGGCGGTTGGGTCCTGCCTCGCAGCCCGTAATAGGCACTGAGAGCGATCACTACGGCAAACAGGGCGCCGAGACCGAGGAGCTGGCTTCTTATGAGGCGCTGCACGGGACCCTCCCCGTTATGCCAGGCGATAGATCGCCTTCGGGCACTCAGCAGTTCACATGCCGCCCCTGCAATTCCTCCCCTGTTTCGGGCCCAGAGGCTATCGCTTCTTCAGGACAATCTGGTCATCAGATGTTTTCAGTACTTCGTCGAAATAAGCGCGCACCTTGCTGTACTGGTCTGGAGCCGCCGAGCCGGGCTTAGATGCGACGGTAGTGACGATTGTAACGGTGCGGCCGTCGGCTGACTTAGCGACCGTGCGATGGAAGTTCTGTATGGGGCTGTCCAGGTCCAGGCTGGTTGGCAGGTCCTCCAGGTCATATCCATCCGGAAGCTTAATCTCCGTTGTTGATCGCGTGGTGGCGGCCGTCTCCTCCACAACAGGCCATTTTCGCTTTTCGGCCTGGTAGGGATTGGTCCGCTCCTCGGCGCTGCCAAATCCGAGTGGTATCAGCAGCAAATTGCCGGTCTTGTGCGCCAGGCGCGGCGCTTCCGCCGCGACGGTCATCACAAACGGGCCATCCTTGTGAGAGCCATCGGGCAGAGTGAAATTGGTCACGGTAGCGCCAGCGGAGAGGCGCTGCGCCAGACCCTGCGCGATCTGCTTGCGCTGTTCCGGAGTGGTCGATCGCGCGCGGGCTCGCATTCCCTGGCCTGACTCGCCCCGGAGGGACATAGAGACATCGGCCTTCGCGGAGCCGTCGGGCGCGAAGGTGATCTTTGAGAGGACGTCGATACCATTCTCTTCGCCAGTATACGGCGGGATTCGCCGGAACGCTCCGCGGCCATCCTGTATCACAAACGCATCCACGCCCCGGTCACCGGCCGGGATATCGCCGTAAGCACAGGCCTCCGCCGTGGCATCGAGCCAGACCTCTTTGCCATTCACGGTTGCGAGGGCGATGCAGTGGTTGAAAGCGTTCAGTGTGGGGAGGCTCTCCTGCATGTCACGGCGATCCTCGGCATGCAGCAGTACCGGCGCTGCCTTGATTCCGGCAAGGTCGAGCATTGTGATGAGAAGGGTCGCCTTGTCCTTACAATCGCCGTAGAGCTTATCGTGCACCTCCCCGGCGATGTGAGGTTTATAGGCGGAGAGACCGAACTCGAGCCCGACGTACCTCACCCGGTTGGCGCACCAATCATAGAGTGCGCGGGCCTTCTCCTCTTCGGACGTCTTGCCCTGGATGAGGGATGCGACCGTTGCCCGGATCGCAGGTGTCCCTTTCGCCTGCGGCGACTCGAGCTTCCAGAACCAGGAGGCGATCTCCTGCCAGGAGTCGAGCGATGAGACCTCCATCCATTTCGCGATCTGGCCAAACGCTGGCATGGCGGGCTCGAGCTCAACGGGCTTAAGGTTGCGCTTTTCCCAGACGTAAGTAAGCGTCTTACCATCGGGAGAGGTCGTCTCGGTCGCCTTGAGGGACGCATCGTTGGCTACTCGAGACCGGACCGGCTTCGAGGTCGGGACATGGAGGGTGAAGCGCGAGACTCCGACCGGCTCAGGCCCGTTAAAGCCCCAGAAGGTAGTGAAATGGCCCGGCAGGAAGAGCGGCCGCGTTGTCTCCTCCCAGGTGTAGTCGATAATGCAGTTGTCCTCGATGCCCGGCATCGAAAAACCGTATCCCTGGGCGTCGTCGTACATCAAGTAATCGCCGAACTGGGCCGTAGTCCGAATGTCGGCCGGGCGGACCTTGATTACCGATCCGTCGCGCTTTATGGTGCGGGCGCTGAGCACCTGAATCTCCTGGTAGCTTGAGTTGTAGGGCAGATTCACCTCTGCCAGGTCGCGCGCTCGCTCATTGAACAACTTGTAGGTCAGCCGGTACCGTGCCACGACGGTGCCGTCGGGTTTCACGGTAGCCGAGCCGAGGTCGAGCAGGCGCGCATAGTTATTGTTAGGCCACTCAGCAGAGGATGGTGCGTGAGCGATAGCGTCCTTCAGCTCAGCATCCAGCGACTCGCTCTTTGCCTGAGCGGCGACAGTTCCCGCGTGAGAAGTAGGCGCATGCGTGACCGTGCGGGGCGGCGCGGCCTGGGCGGGACTCAAGGCGGTACCGGTCAGCACGATGGCAGCGCAGCATCGCGCGCGGACCGGGACGATGGATATGCGACAATGCGAGCGAAACATATGAGAACTCCTGGGCAGAGACAATGGCGGACTGGCGCGGGGTCCCGGGCAAAGTGGCGGTCGACGTTGGCCAGATGGTTCACTTATCCTACGGATGAACCGGCTCAACATGCGCCTGAGAAAAATATCCGGATCTGGCAGTGAACTTTTCCACAGTGGGGCCGTCTCAGAGGGTGTTTTCTCCTTGTAAACCCTTTGTTGTTAATCTGCTTTGTTTCGCCGCGGCCCACTCCGGACCGCGGCGCTCTTTTTTGATCGACTGCCCTTCCTGCGGTGAGAAGCCATAGCGCCCTATTTTTGCTTCTTCCTTGCGTTGACTGAGAAAACCAGTCAT
>JBBRJW010000277.1:0-5052 GCA_038218705.1 Chthonomonadales bacterium
GGTTCTGCCGCAGCGAGGCGGCCTCGGGCATGGCGCGACCCTTAGGGAGCGGAGGCACAATGCGGGGCACGGTCGGCCGCTCGGCGAGGCGAGCCTGCGCCAGCGCAACCGCAGGGGCGGCGAGCAGGAGCGACCAGGTGACGAGCATGGCGAGAGAGAACGCCAGTAGGCGCACGGAGAGTGGGCGATCGGAGCGATGGCGGGCGGGCATGAGCGGTTCCACTCCATCTGGGAAGGGCGCATTGTTGCGCTAATGGTACCGAACGGTGGAGCTTATCGTGTCGTCAGTATATCAGGCGCAATAACGCCTGTCAAGTCAAAATTCGTAGGGATGACAATATATTTTTCGATCCGCCCGCGCAGTGTGTGGAGCGCCCCATATTCTGACCTCTCAATCACCTCTGGTCGATTGTTGGGAGCGCGTTGGATGCAGGAAGCGTGGCGGAGGAGAAGGACGAGCAGTTCCTATCGCAATGGCTAATTTGGAGGGGCCGAGGAGCCCGGGCGCCACGCGCCGATTGGCCGTCCGCTAGCCAGCCGGGAGTGGAGGGCTGACCACACCCAACTTCCGGCCAGCGCGCAAATCCGAAACCTGGCGGATCGCGGAGGGCCAGCCGTGCGGGCGCACCGGGAACGAGGGAGCTGGCTCAGGCGGAAATCGATCGGCAGGTCAGAGCGCGCCAGGTGCGGTCCGGCGCCGAGGAGACTCCCAGACGGCCGGATTACACAGCTCTGCTGGCCGGTGGCCCGCCAGAGCTTCGATCACGCTTCGGGCGGAGAGCAGGCTCATAAGCTCCGTAGCCTCCGACGCGTTAAACGCGTTGTGCGGAGTGAGCAGCAGATTGGGAGCGCTCCGCAGTGGATCGTCCGCCGGCAGCGGCTCTGTCCGAAAGACATCGAGCGCCGCGCCCGCGATCGTTCCGTCGCTCAGGCATGCCACCAGATCGGCTTCGTTCACGAGTGCGCCCCGCCCTGTGTTAATCAGGTAGGCAGTCCGCTTCATCTTTGAGAACCGCTCGCGGTTCATGATGCCCAGCGTCTGCGGCGTGCCCGGCGCGTGAAGCGAAAGGAAATCGCTCTCGGCCAGAAGCTCGTCGAGCGAGACGGGTGTCATGAGCAGCGTGGTCTCCTGGAGAGCAGGGTCGCAGGCGAGCACACGCATGCCGAACCCTATGGCGCGCCGCGCCACGGCCTGGCCGATCCGGCCCGCTCCGAGCAGCCCCAGCGTCTTGCCTGCAACCAGCGTACCGCGGAGCTCGCCCCAGCCCCCGGCGCGCATTGTCCGGTCCGCCTCGTGGATCCTTCGGGCGAGGGCGAGCATCAGGCCGAATGTGTAGTCCGCCACTGCCTCGGTCATCGCGCCGGGCGTGTTGGTAACCAGCACGCCGGCCGCGGTCGCCGCGTCCAGATCCACGCTGTCGATGCCGACCCCGCAGCGCGCCACGATCTGCAGCTCCGGCCGGGCGGAGAAGACGGCTGCGCCATAGGGATCGCTGGAGCCGATAACGGCCGCGCATCCCTCGAGCTCGCGGATCAGACTCTCCTCCGAAAGCGGCCCGGCCACGGACGAGCGGATGGCCTGGACGCCAGAGCGATCGAGCTCCGCTTCGGCCTCGGTCCCACTTACCCAGAACGCCCGCGCGGTCACCAGAACTCTTGGTCTCATGTGCCCCTCCCCGTCCCGATTCAATTGCCCTCTATTGCACGCGCGCCACGCCCACTCCTGCCGCACGGAGGAATCGCCATGGCATTCCGTAGAAAAGCTGAATATTGCGAAAGCAGGGTCTGCCATTGCTCAGGCTGCACGAGAGAAGTCGAAACGAGGCAGGAGAGCCCGTGGAGCGGGTCCGTGAATGCAGGCCCACGGAGATGGCGCTGCTGCTCTGCGACATGTGGGACGACCACTGGTGCCGTTCGGCAGCGCGCCGCTGCGGCGAGATAGCCGCGCGAATGGAGCCGGTGGTCGCCGCTGCCCGCCGGGCCGGAGTGACCATTATCCATGCCCCATCCGACTGCATGGATTTCTACGCCGATTGGCCACAGCGCCGCGCCATGGAGCCCTTTCGAGACACGGAGCTGCCAGCAGACCTGCCGTTGGACGAGCCACCGCTTCCCATCGACGACAGCGACGCCGGCTGCGACGATGAGCCATCCTGTCCCATCCGCAGCGCCTGGACCCGGCAGCACCCGGCCCTCACCATCGCCCCCGACGATTTCATCACCGAGAGCGGGCGCGAAACGGTCGGCCTGCTGCGCTCCCGCGGCATCTCATCGCTCACGATCGCGGGAGTACACACGAACATGTGCGTGGTGGGCCGGAGCTTTGGAATCCGGCAGATGAAGCGCTGGGGATTTACTCCGCTGCTGGCGCGCGACCTGACCGATGCGCTCTACAACCCGCGGATGGCGCCGTTTGTCAGCCACGCAGAGGGCACGGAGCTCGTTATCGCGCACATTGAACGGTGGCTCTGCCCCTCCATCTCCGGCTCCGACCTCATCCCGGCTGGCTGAGTGCCAGCTCCAGGCGCGAATCCCCGGGCGCACTCTTAGCCCGGGAAGCGCATCTCGTCGACGTAGGTCTCCATAAAGGCCGGGTCGGAGCTGAGGGTAACGTGTGTCACCTTGTCGCGAATCCGCGCGTATCCTTCGGCGTCGCCATAACTGGCAAAGAGCGCCATCTTTGCGCCGAGCAGGGCGGAATTGCCCACTGGAAACACCCGATCCTCGGCAAATTTGATGAGCCCGATACGCCGTGCGCTCGCCCGATTCACGTAATTGCCGAATGCGCCTGCCAGGTAGAGCCGAGGAATCTGCTCCGCCCCAACGTCGCACTGGTTGAGGAGGATCTGAATGCCCGCTGAGATCGCGCCTTTGGCAAGCTGCAGCTGCCTGATATCCGTCTGGTCGAGAGAGACCGGGTCTGCCAGCATCAGCCTGTCGCCTCCTGCTATCTTGCCGTTCGGCCTGACCATTCCCAGATCGAGCGCCACGGCCACGGCGTCCACCAGCCCGCTCCCGCAGATCCCCTTCGGCTCGGCCCCACCCAGCGTTTCGCAGACCAGCTCGCCATCAGCGGCCGTCACCTTCCAGATTGCTCCGGAGGAGGCGCGCATGCCCATCCCGATCCGTGCGCCTTCGAATGCTGGCCCCGCGGCCGTGGAGGCACAGAGCAGCTTCTCCCGGTTTCCAAAAACAATCTCGCCGTTTGTACCGAGATCAACCAGCCCTACCAGCTCATCGCTCTCCAGGATGCCGGTCGCAAGGATCCCCGCCAGAATATCACTCCCAACGAAACCGCCAAGGCACGGAAGGAACTGAATAACGACTGCGCCAGGAAGCTCCCAGCCCAACTGGTCCGGCGAAAAAGTTTTCAGTCCATCGTCAACCGCTTCAAACGGATAGTGTGATAGAGGTTCCAGGCTGACACCACAGAAGAGATGGTGCATCACCGTATTGCCAACGATCGTGATCTTCCGAAGTCGCTCCGAAGATTCACCTGCCTCGGCCAGCAGTCGGCCGATCAGCTTCGCCGTTTCGCGCCGGATGGTGTCCCGCAGCTCGTCGGCATGACCATCGGTGACGGCCGCCTCGACGCGGCTCATGACATCGCCTCCGAAGCGGGACTGGGTGTTGAGGGCGGTCTTGACGGAGAGTACTCGGCCGTCCTCGAGGCTGAGAAGCTGGGCAGCAAGGGTGGTCGTGCCGATATCGACAGCGATTCCGAGCCCCTCCTGGGGAATGATTGTGAAGGCCGTATCGTTCGCGAGGATCGTTGCGTCCCACTGCCGCAGCTCAAGCGTCAGGTCGCCCGTGGCATGGGCCTGGCAGGAGAGACGCCAGCCTTCCGCCAACTCCACCGGTGAGAGGCGGTCACGCTCCGTAGGCTCGATCTCAGTCTGCCCGGCCGTTACATGTACGCGGCAGCCGCGGCAGCGGCCCTGCCCGCCACACGGGAACTCGACTCCCTGTTCGTAGAGCACATCCCGGAGGAGAGATCCCCGCGGAACCAGCAGCTCTATGCCCAGTGGCTTCAGCGTAACCTTTACGGTGTTTTGTTCATCCATGATCCCGCTCTATCCCTGCTGCAACGTTGTGTCGTTCTCTCAATAGACTGCCAGGTGTCCATGCGGACAGAGTACGTCGGCCCGGGCCTGGATTAGCCCCCCGGTCACGCACTCCCGCCCCGGGGCAGCCGCACCGTACGCGGAGCGATGAATGGAGCGCACGCGCCTTCATTCTAAGCTGTCGGCAGCCTCCGCGCAAATCCGCACATTGCCCGAAGGTTCTCGTGCGGAGTGTCGCGCGGCACTTCGCAGCCTGCCCCCACGATCCAGCGCGGGCCCGCTGCCGCCCGGCACCCCTCCAGCGCCTCGGATATTGCCGGCGGCGTGCCGTTGCGGAGCACGCGCACCGGGTCGATGTTTCCAAGCAGCGGAGTCTCCGGCCCTACTGCGGCGCGTGCAGCCGCAAAGTCGACAGGGTAGTCGATGTCGATCATGTCGCACCCGAGCCGGCCCATCCCGCCAGCAATACGCGCGGTATTGCCGCAGATGTGAAGGCGAACAAGCCCGCCCATCGCGTGGATACCATCCACGAGCTGCTTCTGGGCCGACCATATGTGCTGCTGGTATAACTTCGGCCCCACCAGCGAGGCCGCGGCATCGCCCACCCCGATGATCTCCGCGCCTGCTGCAATCTGCGCGGCGGCGAATCCCAGCTCCATCTCAACGACAAACTCCAGGAGCGCCGTAACGAACTCGGGATCGTCGAAGAAGTCGGTCATCAGCCGGTTGATGCCCCGCAGGTCGGAGGCTTCGGCGCATGGGCCCTCCACCCAGCCCTCCACCAATCTCTCTTTGCCAACCGCTGCGGAAAGCCGTGCCACGGCCTCCACGCGGTTGCGCATTCGGCCCGGTGAATCGGGCGAGGGAATCGCAAGGCCCGAGAGGGCAGCCTTATCCAACAGCAGAGAGCACGTCTCATCGAGAGCCGGAGGCGTGTTCGGCTCAAACGTCACCTGCGCGCCGCAGTCGGCAGCCTCACACGCGGGAT
>JBBRJW010000278.1:0-5043 GCA_038218705.1 Chthonomonadales bacterium
CTGCTTACCGGCAGGCCTTCCCCTCGTGCCACCGCGCCCGCCATCGGCTGCATGATCCCCGCTGCAAAGTGACTCCCCGCCCTGTCACCGTCCCTGCGGACAATAAACTGAAACCCTCAAGTCAGGCTCTCACATCTCACCGAGCAGGAATTGCCCGAAGCGAATAGTGATCCAGGTCGCCATCGTAGTACCCTGATCCCGAGCCGAACGGGTTGCATCCGAGCGCCCGACGCCACGAAGTGAACTTCGAAGGACACGGCGCCGCGCCGTCGATTCCGCCATTCACTGCGATCTGCAGCCGACCGCCATCCCACGTACATCGCAGCAGGCTCCACTCTCCCAGCGGGAGCGCCCTGTTGCTCGTGGCCCTGGCCCAGCCGGAAGGCGAGAGGCGGACGAACTCCACCCGGCCTTCAGGACTGGTTGTCACCCACATGCCGCCGCCATCGCACCAGAACATCCCGCCAAAGGCGCGCGGACGAACTGCGAGCTCGAGAGCCATGGGGCCGTCGGGTGTCTGTCCGAGCATGAGGCTAATGCGTGAATCGCGGCCATTGAACGAAACAGCCGCTCCCTTGCCGCCGAAGCCTGGACGAACATGCTCGAGGTGAGAGAGCGCTACAGCGTGCCCAAAGGGGGAGGCGTCCACTGCGGGCTCACCCTCTGGCTCGTCGAAGTCGTAAGCCTCTTTCAGAAGTACATCTCCATGCGGCGGTACATACAGGGGATCGGAGTACCCTACCCGGTACCTGGTATCGGTAACGCGGGCCATGTAGAAGCCCCACTCCGTACCACCGCGAATACTTCCGGCCGGCAGTGCCACGGCCCCGTCTGCCCCTCCGCCGACCTGCGTCGGTCGGCGGACCGGAACCGCGAGCGGCGTAGGCTTCTCCGAGAGGAAATTCCTCTCGATATCGGCGTTCAGGAGGACCTCGGAGAATTCGGGCACGACAGAGGGTGGGATGACAATTGTCGCCAGCGCAGATCCGCCCTGGATCGAGCGGGCCTCCAGATGGATCTTCGGCCGGCTGGGGAGCACCCGGTCCGCAGGGACGGACCAGTAGAGCGGTGCGTACCCCGGTTGTGCCTGCGGGTCCAGTATGAGAACCGGAGCGCTGACAACCGTGAGAATTGTTCGACCTCCGGAAACCAGGGCGGCCCTGGCCCGCAGAAATCGACCGGGAGGAAACTCGTGGAAGGTGCGTCGGATTGTGGCCGCCCCGACCGCGCGGGCCTCAACGTGTTGAGAATCGCGCGCACCATACTGCCTCCCGTCTCGGTCGATCAGCTCGACGGTAACTCTAGCCGGACTCGCCCCTGAGTTGACGACCAGCGCTTCGGCAGTAAATGGCTGATCGGGATAGGCACATTTCGTCGTTGTCACAATGAGCTGCGGGGGTTCAGGCGCGATCGGCTCATTACGGAACCTGCGCGCATACCATCGGGTGAGCACACTCCGCGTCATATTGAAGTCGGAGTTCGGCATGATCTCTGTATTCTCAGCCAGGTCATTCCACGTAGCAATATGCACCCAGTTAGGACGAACGCGCAGGTGATCGCCCCACTCCCGGCGGTAGGTTGCCGTGGCGTACGCATCCTGGTGCCCGCCGCCGAGCCGATAGTAGCCCGGCATCAACCCGCCGGCATACGGCTTTCCATCGCGCCGAAAGAGATCCGCTATCTCCGTAAGGTGGCCCAGCGACGGTCCAAAGTGATAACCCGCTTCAAACAGCGGAATATAGGCCTGTATTCGCTGCAGGAAACCCGGCTTCCGGAAATCCGGGTCGAGATCTGCCACCCACCAGGTGCGGCAACCTTGTGCTGCGATCCGCTCGCGTATGGCACGCCAGCGCTCCGGGGAGCCAGCGGAGACAGTGCCATAGGTAAAGATCACGAGCCTGTCCCCCACGCGTGCTGCCGACCGATGGCTGACAGCCTCCGCGCAGTACGTGGTCACGGCTTGTACTATCTGATCGTCCGTGCCGCCATCCAGGCAGGGTGCTATCTGGAATCCCCCGAGCTGGTCGGCCGCGTTAAGGTATCCGTTAGCGGCCCGGCCATCTGTGAAGATGTCGACGGAAAAGGCGTCGAGCCCGGCGGCTTTTGCGGATCGAACGTCGGCAAGCTGGTGAGAGCCGTTCGGGTAGCTGCGCCGAGCGTCCAGCGGGTATGCGGCGTACTGCCCCTCGTACCCTTCCGGCAGCCAGGGCTTCACGACATTGAGATCCAGCGGAAAGGTGACCATCGCGTGAGCCCAGACCATCCGTCGGTCCGGCGACACCTGTCCGCCCTGGGCACGCGCGCTTATGATCAGAAAGGCGGCAGCAGCCAGTGTCCGGGCGAGTCTGGCGGCAGGCCGGATGCGTTGAGCGAACGGCAGCCACCCTGTAAAGGTCATCCTTCTTCTCCTCTGGTCTGATTCATGAGGCCATATTTCCCGGCTCCCGTGCGCTCTCCTCCCACAACGCCGCTGCAGGAACAGCAGGAAAACCCGTGAGTGCGGCGGAACCTCGGGCCAGCTTATTGCGAGGAGGTATGGGGAACCTGTATGAACCTGAACGAAGTCCACGCCCGCCGTCAGACTGGCCGCACAGTAGTCGGAATGGCCGCGGTGCTGCTGCCATTTGACGAGCACGGGGATATTGCAGAGCAGGCCTTCGCCGAATGTCTCCTCGAGACCGCTGCCGCGGGCCTTACACCCGCCGTGAACATGGATACTGGCTACGTAAATCTGCTGACTGATGCGGAAAAAGCGCGGGTTCTCAGTATCGCGAAGGCGGCACTAGGGGGCCGGGCCTTTCTGGCAGGCGCTTTTATCGAGGGGCAGGAGGGCGAAATCGCGGAGCTCTATCGGCGCGAGATCGAGCGCATTTGTGAGCATGGCGGGACACCGATTCTGTTTCAGACATCGCGGCTTCATAGCGCGCCAGCCGCCGTTGTGGTAGATACTTATGGTCGCGCCGTGGTGGGCGTCTCTGCCGCGTACGCCTTCGAGCTCGGCCGGATGTTCGCGCCGAATGGCGAGATATGGAACGACGAGATCGCAGCGGGGATCATGTCGATCCCCCAGTTCGTCGGAATGAAACACTCCAGCCTCGATCGCGTTCGAGAGCTGGAGCGGCTGGAAATGCGGGATCGTTTGAGGCCGGAGTTCCAGATTCTCACTGGAAACGACCTCGGCATCGATATGATCGAATACGGCAGTGACTACCTGCTCGGGCTGGCGGCCTTTTCGCCAGCGAAATTTGCAGAACGCGACAGACTCTGGTCAGACCAGAGCACTGGCTACTTCGCGGTGGCCGATGCCCTGCAGCTTCTGGGCAATATCGCCTTCAGGCCTCCCGTTCCCGCCTATAAGCACTCAGCAGCCCTATTCCTGAATCTGCTCGGGAAGATCCCGACGAGTCGAACGCATCCGCGCTCTCCTGAGCGCCCAACCTGGGAGCGCGAGATTCTCATCGATTGCGCCCACCGTCTTGCATTGCTGTGATCCGGAGCCCCGCCTCGAGCTAAGAAGCGGCCCGGACGCGCAGAAGAGCGTGTCCGGGCCGCATTACGGGACAACTGTTTCGACGAGAAGCTGTGCGTCAGACCGGCAGGTTGCTCATTGCCACCGTAATCGTCCGCGTGGCTGGGGTGCCGGTTCCGTTGGGAGTGGTGGCCTGCAGCGTGCCGGTAAGATTGTGGCCGCTCAGGGTGAGCTGCCCGACGGAGATCTCGGGGCCGCGCCCACCAAGGGCGGGCGTCACCAGGTAGAGGATGCCGTTGGCGTCCACATAGCCGCTGACGGAGACCGCGGCGTTCCCGCCCTGGCTAACGTTCCCCGTGGCCCTGCCATCCGCCGCGATGGTGAGGGAGCCGCTGGTGATGACGCCGTCCGAGCCGGTGAGGGTCCCACCGTAGAAGCTAGCAAGCGGTGAGTTCTGGGTGAGCGCAGGGCCCATAGCGATCTGGTCGGATATCCCGGTGGTGGAAGTCAGCGTGCCGGTATATTGGTGTGTCGTGGCATTGAGGGCGAGATTCCCGCTGAGTGGAATGCCCGCCTGCCCGCCAAAATTGAGGGAACCGGATGCCGTTGCCGCGCCGGAGTTGCTGATGGAGCCGCTGCCAGAGCCGGTCGCGCCGCCGCCGGTGACATCGGTGACTGTGCCGGTGACGCCGCCATTCGCGTCGACGATCAGTGCGAGCGTCCCGGCATCGGGAGCGCCTGGCCCGGCGGAGTTCAGATAGACACCGCGGTACTCTCCCTGCGATGAATTGTTGTTCGCGCCGTTGTTGCTGTAGCCGGAGCCGCCGCATCCGGCCAGCGCCAAGACAGCCGTGCCACTCAGCAGAAATCCGGCAGCGAGGCCGGCACGACGGGAAGCGCTCTTACGAGATTGTTGAAGCACGAGATTCCTCCTACCATGAAACTTCGAACGGAGAGATTGTGGGGTGACGTGCCTTCTGACAGGAGTCTGGCAGATACGCGGCTGCAGACTAGTACGGAGCCCTCGCACACTCGTTCCCGCGGAATACACGATATTTAGCGTTGGCGAGCCCCTTGGATCCGGTCTGGATTACTTCCTGCCAGGAGGTTCGGATGAAACCGAAAACCGTTTCGGCCTCGTATTCTGTTTGGGTCGGGCAACGACGTAAGGAAAAGCATTACTCTAATCGTCGAAGGCCAACGGCGCGCGAATTAGGAGAACTCATTGACTCTGTAGAAGAGATCCTCGATTTAGCGGGAGTGGAACGATGGTGATAAACTGTACAGTTAACCTTCTTGTCTGATTACGCAGCGCGCGCAGACGAGGCCAGGGCTGCGGCAGATGAGATTAGCGCCGTGAGGCAGTTCGCCGGCGATGCGGAGCAATTGGCCGAGATCGAGCATGTGTTGGGTGATGTTGACGCTCCTGGACCCTGATAGCAGACGCACACGGAGAATCGCATGGAAGATCGACGGCAAAGCTCGCCCGGCGGATGGCGTGTTCTGGGTTGGAATCCCCTTTCCGTGCCTCGTCCGCACGGCTCCCGGTTGCCTGGCCGCTCCTGCGACATGAA
>JBBRJW010000279.1:0-5040 GCA_038218705.1 Chthonomonadales bacterium
TTGCACGGCCATTCTCGGTGTACGGACGAGCTGCCATCTGAACCTTATGGTTGTTGACAGTAGCGGTCTGGCTGCCGATCTGGAACTCCACTTCACGCGTGCTGTTGGTCGCCCGAACGGTCCGGGACTTGTCGAACCATGCAACGGAGCCGCCGGAGTGCTCGAAGATCGCCCGGAACGGCGCAAGCGGCATCCCGTGCTCCACGCGAGGCTGAACGTCGAACGCGATCTTCGTGTTGTCGAAGGCCACGTCGAACGTTCGACCGTGGTGCGCGGTCATCGGCCGGGAGGCGCGGGCCGCCGGGTGGAACGCTACCACCGTAACATGGGCCGGTGCGACCTCGACAGGCGCGCCGAACTCCATCCTGGGCCGCAGCGCGATGTTGCCGGAGTGATGCGGCCTCAGCGCCACGCGGGACAAGAGGCTGTTGTCGATTGCAGCGGAGCTCAGCGCGGCGATATCGGAGGGAGTAGCCAGAGCGCCCGGACTGAACTGCGGGACGCGGCTCGTCACAAAGCGCGGAGCCATGTTCGGCCCAACACCAATGGCGGATGCGCCAACAGCTCGCGGCGCCAGCACCCGCGTCATTTCAGGCGAGAGGGCATAGGACGTGGGGGGCGCTGCATCGATCGAACGGGCGATCGAGAAGCTGGGCCGCTCGAACGGAACCGTCATGGGGTTGAATACGAGCGCCGGGCTCATCACCACGGGGGTGAGTGTATGAGGCCGATCGGCGGAAGGCCGATTGAGCAGGAGGCCATAGCTCGCTGTCGAGCGCATCGAGAAGGAGACGCGGGGGGCGACATCCTGGTGGCGAAGCGTGTCGGCGCCAACAATGTCCGCGCCGGTGGGCTCCGCAGATTCCGCGGCAGAGCGAATGACATCGGCATCCGCAGTGGTCGGATTGGTGGTCTTCGCCGCAGGAGCATGGGTTGGGTCCTGCAGGACCGTCTTGCCACCCGGATTGTTCACGTTCACCTGCATCGTCAGGGTCTTGATCGAGGCCAGGTTGCCATCGAGTATCTCGATCTTGATCGTATGCAGGCCGTTGGTATAGTTCGTTGTGTCGAGGTTCAGGTTGTATGGAGCGTAGTTTCGCAGGAGCAGGAACTTATCATCGATGTAGAAGTTGACGTATGGGTCCTTGAGGGACGGGTCAATCTTCACTTCGATCGGGGCGATATCCCGGATCTCCGCGCTGCGCTTCGGGGTAACGAAATGCGCGAGTGCATCCGTATCGCCCGGTGCAACCCGAATCCGCGTTGTGCTGGATGCCGAATTGCCATCCTTGTCGATGGCCTGCAGCATAATCTCGTGTGGGCCCTCGGTGAGGAACCCTTCGGGAAGCGTAAAGTGAATGACCCCATGCGTGTCGACGGTGTTTATCGCCTCGCGCGCTACCCGGGCCCCGTCTACGAAGAGCTCCACGGAGCGTACGCGGCCGCCGCGGAAGTTGACATCGAATGCGACGGGCGCGTCGGCCGCCACGGAGCTGGGGGGAATGACCGCGATCTTAAGGCCATTCATAGCGGGCGTCAGGCCCGGATCCGCGAGCGCAGCCTGCTGCGCCGTTACTCCGAGCGCGAGGCCTGTGCCTGTGGCGAGCGCAAAAACGCATGCCATCTTCTTCATCGATTCGCCTCCCTCGTGTCTGTTGACATCTGTGCGTTACCGCAGTTGGCCGCATCCAAAATAGATGCTGCGGGGGAAAGACCAGGCGCCAATCGCAGCCATGTTCAGGATGGGTGCGAAGGGATTGGACATTTCCGGGCCCGGCGCAGCGGGTTGCGCGGGGTAGCCGCGGCGCATCTAACGCCGCATTGGGCCCAAGCGGGGGGCCAGAAGCTCCCTCGATTTAATCATATTCCCGTCTGTTTGTCAAGCATTTGAGGAAAAGAAGATGACTCCGCGCGTGCACCGCCCGGACTCCTCACTTCTTCACGGCAGCCGGCGCTGGCGTGGGCTGTTCCGCCTCGCCCTTCGTACCCATCTGGTGGTGGAGATAGTAGTCCGATGAGATGTCGGGGACAGTTGAGTTGGGCGCAGGCTTCGCGTGACTGGAGTTCTTCAGCGTCTGTGCCCGCATCATCGCCTCTTTCTTCTCCATATCCTTCATGTGTTCCTGCTCGGCTTTAATATCTGCCGCGCTCCGAACGGGCACTACGGTCGGCTTCTGAACCGGCGGGCCGGGCGGTGCAGGAACCACCAGCTTGCTGACGCCGAAGAGGGCGCCGAGAAGAATAATGACGATCAATAGTTTCGTGGGGCTCAGCCCATTGCGTCTCATCAGTAATGGCCTCCGTCAGAGTACGAACAGTTCGGATTTGCGGAATGGATTCGTCGCGGATGCTGGATTCAATCTCGTTCCCTACTCTACAAGCGGAGCCTGGCTCAGAGACTTCGCGAGGAGACGCTCGATTTCAGCTTCTGTGAGGCCGCTCGCGCCCCCAACATAGAAGCTCATGCGCCCCTCGGCGCGCCAGGTTGATATGCGCGCGCTGCGAATGTCCCACCCGAGCCGGGAGAGCGCATCGCATGCGAGATAGAACGTTCCGGGAGCATCGTGGCCGTTCATATCGATCACCGTGTATTCGGCCGAGAGGTCGTCCCGGACGGGACCGATTGTAAGAGATGCCAGCGCACGCTCGTCGATCTTAGATTGTCTCGGCTTGCGGCTGGCGAAGAGCAAGGCGAGCGCCGTATCGCCGCGAAGCACGCCCCGCAGGCTCTCGCTCACTTCGCGGCGCTTGCCAGGAGCGAGCTGGCGACCACGATAGTCTACCCAGAGCGTGTCGAGAGCGATACGGTCGGCCGCGGAAACGCGGGTCATTACCTGGGCGCTGTGGACGCTCAGGTCCGCGGCGAAGAGCACCCCGGCTATCTTGGCAAGCAGGCCCGGCTGCGGATCGTCGTAGGTCGCGACCGTCAGCTCGGTATAGGTGGCGTCCCTCTCATCAAAGAACTCCACCACGGTTTCGCCGTCGCGCACGCGCTTCACGAAGTTGATGTTGAGCGCGATCTCGCGCAGGCTCTGGTTAAGAAGATACTGCGCCGGCATCGCCTGAACGTGCTCGGCGACCTCCTCCTCTGGCAGATTCTCGAGCTTCAGGTCCTTCAGGAGTCGCCTGCGGGCCCTGGCGATCGCGGCGTCGTCAAAACCGATGGGCTCTTCGTCGCAGAGTACTGCCGCCGCTCGCCTCCAGAGGTCGCGCAGGAAGCGGCCTTTCACGTGTGTCCAGACCCCTGCTCCCACTGCCCGGGTATCGGCATAGGTGAGCAGGTAGAGCATATTGAGGCGCTCCGCATCATCCACTACGGAAGTAAATTCGCGAATCGTCTCATCGAGTATAAGGTCTCGAAGCCTGGAGGTCTCGGCCATCACCAGGTGCTCCCGGACCAGAAAGCGCGTGTTTGCGGTCGCTTCGTCGCTCCATCCGAGCCGCCGGCAGACGACCTCGGCAATATCGTCACTGATCTCTGCGTGAGGGCGATCGTGCTCGGCTTTGCCTGCGTCGTGCAGCAGGATCGCCAGAAAGAGCTGTTCGGGGTGCGCCAGCTCCTCGAGCAGTCGCCGCATTTCGGCCTGCTCCTCGCTCCCCTCCGCCGTCAGCAGCTCCTCAAGGTGGAAGGCCACCAGCAGAGTGTGCTGCCCAACGGTATGGTCGTGCGAGGGATCGTAAGGAATCAGGTCCCAGATCGCCTGGAACTCTGGCAAGAACCAGCCGAGAACTCCCAGGTCCGCCACCTTCTGCAGGACCGGATAGACGTGACCCGTCTTGGAGAGGATCCTTGTAAATACGTCGCCTGCAGCCGCCGGGTCGGCCAGCTCCGGCCCGCGATCGGCCAGCGAGACCATCGCACGCTCAGTCTCCTCGCTCAGAGTCAGTCCAAATCTCTGGGCGAGCTCAATGGCCCAGAGGAGCCATGCGGAATCGTCGCTCTCGAGCGCGCTGTTCGCAGGCACTATCTGGCGGTTCACGCAGTCGAGGCCGATCCCGAGCATCAGGCGGGAGTTGCTGACGGATCTGGTCATCTCATCGGCGATGCGTCGAACCACGCTCATTGCGCGAAACAGGTCCGCCATGAAGGGCTCAACGGGCGGGGCGCTGTTCGAATCCGCGCCCGGAACATAGCCGAGCCGGAGGGCCACGTCCTCCTGTCGAGTAATCACGAGCTCGTCTCGCTCCGCCCCGGTCACTGCGTGCAGCGCGCACCGGGCCCGAAAGAGCAGATCCTTGGCCGCGATGAGCTTATCGACCTCCTGGGAAGGCACTCCAGCACATGCTGCCAGCTCCCGGAAGGAGCGGTCTCCCCGCACGCGGGTAGCGAACAGCTGGTTCTGCGCCTGCATAAGCCAGACTGCTGTATGGAGGTCGCGCAGGCCGCCGGGTCCATCCTTCAAGTTCGGCTCGACCACTCGCGGCGACGTCCCCCACTTTTCGAGTGCCGTATTGCGGTCGGCAATCTTCTCAAAGATGAATTCCGTGGGGTTGAATCCCATCCAGAAGGCATCTTCAAACTGAATGAAGAGCCTGCTGGATCCGGCGACGAGGCGCGCATCGAGCAGGCCGCAGGCTGTCTGGTGGTCGAGTGATGTGCAGTCCTCCAACAGGCGATAGGCATATCCGACATCCAGGCCGCAGCGGGCGATGAACACATCCATGACGAGCGTGAACATCTCGCGAATGACCGAATCTGTCTGCGGCTCGCCGTCCCGTCGGGGTATGAACGTGATGTCTACGTCCGAAAAGGGACACAGCTCACGCCTTCCATATCCGCCGGTCGCCACAATCGCGATTCCCGAGGTGCCCATGCGAGCGCCGGCGCGCTCACACGCGACGGCAAGCATACGGGCAATCACGGCGTCCATCACGTCGGAGAGCTGCCGAGCCAGCGCGATCCCTCCCTCCCCCATTGCGTTAGGTGAGGCGTCACGCAGCGGCGCGATCAGCGCCTCGCGGGCGCTGCGGAGGTAAGCCGCAAGGGCCTCTGGCTCCGACAGGGTTGAGACCGCATCAGCGTATGCATTGGGCTCTGGA
>JBBRJW010000280.1:0-5037 GCA_038218705.1 Chthonomonadales bacterium
GTAGAGGCGCCGACCGGAATCGAACCGGTGTGAACGGCTTTGCAGGCCGCTGCGTAACCACTCCGCCACGGCGCCGGAGCGGGCCTAGGCTAGCGGCCGGGGCGGCCCCTCCGAGCGCGCCAGGCTGCGTTCCGGGGGCCCCGAGAGCGGGTATCGGCAGGCCACGGCCCAAGCGAAGACCCTGCACGTCTGCAACCTCGACCGTGGCGGCGCAAAGCTCCACGCCTGCCGGCGGGCGCACGATGCACTCGACGACGCAGGGCACAGCTACGAGACGAACGTGTGGGACAAGAACCGGCCGTTCGGCCTGCTCACGAGCGGCAAGCGACCCGAGCTGAAGCGCATGACCGGCCAGGAGAAGCTGCCGGTGCTCGAGCTCGACAACGGCACCATGATCACCGGCTCCGGCGACATCATCGGCTGGGCCAAGCGCACCCCGCCGGGCGCCTAGGCCCTGCCTATACTCCGCCGCACGTGCGGCTGTAGCTCAGTTGGCTAGAGCGTCTGCTTGCCATGCAGAAGGTCGTGGGTTCGAATCCCATCAGCCGCTTCACCGCAATCCCGACGTGTGCAGGGTGTCTGGCCGATACACCTGATTGCAGGCACCGATCGTCCACCGTTCGCCATCGCGGGGCCGGTCGCCATGACCCAGACTCAGCAGCGTTTAGCGCGGGGCTGCATGCTGATCAGCCGCTCGCCCGTGGAATGAACGAGGGGCTGACTTGAATCACTGAGCTGGTTAGTCGGTCATATATGGCCATTTATCGTGTATAATCGGCCACATATGGCTGCTAATACCTCAAAGGAGCCTTCGCCGAGGCGGACTCCACCTGCGGTTCGACGCTCTCTTAGGGAGCTAGCGAGCCAGATCGTTGTGTGGCGAAAGCTGCGTGGCCTCACCCAAATCCAGCTGGCGGACCGTGCAGGGGTTTCGCTTAGAACCCTGCGCCGCCTGGAGGACGGGGATGGTGGTGTCACGTTCGAGAACGTCGTTCGGGTCTTTCGCGTCTTGGGGATATTGGAAAGCTTCGTTCGGGCCGTGGATCCCTATGAGTCAGACATCGGACGTTTGCGTTCTGACGACCAGCTCCCTGAGCGCGTAAGGACCAGAAAGCTGAGTGGACTTGATGGCTGAGTCCCATGCCGAAGTCTGGGTGCAGATCGGCGCCGAAGATGTGCTTGCGGGGCCGCTGTGGTCCCGGCGTCAGCATGGGCGCGAATCGGCCACTTTCGCCTATGACACCAGCTATCTGCGGCGTGCGGGCGCCTACGAACTGGACCCCGCGTTGCCTCTCATGGCCGGTCCGTTTCAGACCGGGAACGAGCAGAAGATTTTCGCCGCATTCTCTGATTGTGCCCCAGACCGCTGGGGGCGGCGACTGATCGAGAGACACGAACAGCAGCGCGCAGAAAGCGAAGGCGGCGCCGAACGCAGCTTCGGGGAGGCGGATTATCTGCTCGAAGTCCGAGACGATCTTCGTCAGGGGGCGCTTCGATTTCGAGATCCCTCCTCGGGCATCTTCTTGGCTGACGACGACACAGGCGTACCCCCGTTGATCGGGCTGCCTGAACTGCTCAGCGCCGCTGAAAGCCTCGAACGCAACGAGGCTAACGAAGACGAACTGAGGACTTTGCTGAGAGGGGGGAGTTCGCTTGGCGGTGCGCGGCCCAAGGCCCACATCCTCGACTCAGCCGGCAGAGTGGCCATCGCCAAATTCCCCAGCACTAACGACGAATGGGATGTGATCCGCTGGGAGGCGGTGGCCCTGAAGCTCGCCGACGACGCAGGCATCTGGGTTCCGGACAGGACGCTTGAACAGGTGGACGGCAAACCGGTTCTGATCCTCGATCGCTTCGATCGGGACGGCCAGCAGCGAGTTGGCTATGTCAGCGCTATGACCATGCTTGAGGCAACGGACGGGGACCGACGAAGCTATGTCGAACTCGCCGCGGTCATCGATGAGAACTCTCCCACGGCCACAGCTGATTTGCGCCAACTGTGGAGGAGGGTGGCTTTCACCATTCTGATCTCCAATACTGACGACCATCTCCGCAATCACGGGTTCCTGCGCAGCACCTCCGCCGGATGGTCGCTTTCCCCGGCGTTCGACATCAACCCCGATCCCCGACCGGGGCCCAAGTACCTGAGCACGGCCATCGATCGCAGTGACGAACCCCGTCTGGACTCTCTGATCCAGGTAGCGCCGGTGTTCGGAGTGGAGATGCCAGAAGCCCGCGGCATAGTCGGAGACGTCCTCGCGGCGACCAGCAAATGGCAGAAGGCCGCAAGCGGCGTGGGACTCAGCAAGACAGACATCGAACGGATGGCTTCAGCTTTCGAGCATCCAGAGACTGCTCGCGCGAAACAAATCGCGGCCGGAGACCCGATTCCTACATAGGTGTGGGCTCTCGCAGGTGCCACGTCGCATCTGTTGGTAACGGTTGCCCCGAGTCAGACAGAGCGGTCGGAGTGTGTGAGCAGTCGCCAAGTTAGAGATGGCTCGTTCTAAGCACTCGTGGCTCGAGCCACGTCGGGCAGCCCGCCGCGGCTCCAGCGGCACCTGACTGAGCGCCGCTGCCGGAATAGGCTGGGCCGGTGCGAGGGCTCTGGCGCTCAATGAGCCGGCATCCGGGCCTGTGCGCCGCCCTGGTCCTGGCGCTCGCCGCGGCGCTCGAGCTGCTGCCCTCGCTGACCGGTGCGCGAATGCTCTCGCCAGAGTCTCTGTTGTTCGGCTATGAGCCCTTCGCGGCCTACCGCCCACCCGACGTGGGGCCGACGAACCCGCTCTTGAGCGACGTGCCCACCGCCTTCCAGCCCGTGGGCGCACACGGCCAGGGAGGCCATCCGCGCGGGTCACTTTCCCTCCTGGGATCCGAGCTCGTTGCTCGGCGTACCGCTCGGGGCAAACCCCCAGGCCCAGCTGTTCAATCCGCTTGCCCTGCCGTTGCGGCTCCTGCCGCTGGACTGGGCGTACGGATTCGTGGCGGCTCTCAAGCTGTGGTTCGCCGGCTTTGGGACCTACCTCCTGGCACGGGAGCTGCGCTGCGGGTTCTGGCCCGCGCTGGCTGCCGGGTTCGCGCTGCTGTCTTCGTCCTACATGGTGGTCTGGCTGCAGTGGCCCCACACGGCGAGCTTCTGCTTCCTCCCGTGGGTGCTGTGGCTGGTGGAGCGGAGCGCGCGCGGCAACCGCGGCGCCGGGCTCGCGCTGGCTGTGCCGGTGGCGATGGTCGTGCTCGGCGGCCACCCCGGCACCTACGCGCAGGCGCTCTTCCTGACCGTGCTCTACGCGGTTCTGCGCCTGGTGTTGCTGCGGGACGTGACCGTGCGCGAACGCGGTGCACGGGCCGCAACCGTGGCGGGTGGCCTGGCTCTCGGCCTGGCACTCGCGGCGCCCGAGCTGCTGCCCACCCTGTTCAACCGCGGCGGTTCGACCGGCCTGACCGAGCGCCTCGGCGCCGATCCGACGCTCTCGCTCGCGGCGGGGCGGACCGCGATCTTTCCCGACTGGTGGGGCCGTCCGGGCCACGTGGGTGGCGGCGCGGCGGTCGGCAACTACAACGAGCGCACGGTGTTCACCGGGGTCGCGGCGCTCGTGCTGGCGGCGGTAGCCCTCTCGCGACGCGACCGGTGGCGCGCCTCGGCTCCCATCGCTGCCATCGCGGCTCTGGGCAGCCTGGTGGCCTTCGGCGTCGAGCCCTTCCACCTGATCGTCCATGCGATCCCGCCGCTCGACTCCCTGAACGCCCAGCGGATGGTCTTCGCCGTGAACCTCGGCGTGGCCGCGCTCGCCGGGCTGGGCCTACAGACGCTCGTGGAAGGGCACGGGCGCCGGGCCGCTCTGATCGCGGCGGGCGCCGTGCTCGCGGCCTGCCTGGTCGCGCTGGCCGGGGTCGGTCCCAACGCGACCGACTTCAAGGAGACGATCCTCCACTTCCTGAAGGGCACGGACTACGTGAGCGCGCACGTGCTGGAGCTCACCACGATCGCGTGGGCCGTGGCGTTCGCGGCCGGCATCCTCGTGCTGGCACTGCTTCGCCCACGAATCGGCGTGACGTGGCTCGCCATCGGGGCCGTGCTGCTGGTGGCCATCGACGGTGGGCGGTTCATGCACGGCTACAACCCGCAGGTGCCTGACTCGGCACGCCCCGCCGAGCCGGCATCCATTCGGTTCGTCCGCGCGCACGGCGCGCGGGACCGGGTCACAGCCATCGGCGAGGTGCTCCCGCCGGACAGCGGCGCCCTCTACGGGCTGCGCGACCTGCGTGGCCACGACCCGCCGGACCCGCCCAAGCGGCTTGTGCGGGTGCTCCAACCGGCTGGCCGCTCGTGGGCTACCAGAGCCGCCTGGTGCTCCCGCCCACCCTGGACGCCCGCGGCCTGCGGGTGCTCGACACGCTGGGCGTCCGGTGGGTGTTCACCTCGCGACTGGCCCGCACTCCGAACCTCCCTGGGCTCGAGCCGGCCTACACGGGACCGGACGCGAAGGTGCTGCGCAGCTCCACGTCGAGCAGACGCGCCTATGTGCCGCGGCGCGTGATCGGCGCGACGGATGAGCGCGCGCTGCTGCGGCAGCTGCAGGCGCCCGGGTTCCAGCCCGGCCGTGACGCTCTGGTGGAGGGCGCCCGGGTGAGCGCGGGACGGGGCACGGTGCATGTGGCGCGCGACGAGCCCGAGCGGGTGGACCTGAGAGTGGACTTGGCCAAGAGTGGACTGGTGGTGCTCAACGACTCGCTGCGCGACGGCTGGTCGGTCCGCGTCGACGGGACTCGTCGCGCGGCGCCGGTTCGGGTCAACTCCGTCGTGCGCGGGGTCACGGTGCCGGCGGGCCGCCACACCGTCACCTGGGTGTACCGCGTGCCTGGCCTGAGGCTCTCACTCCTGGTCGCGGCGCTCGCCCTGTTGGCCGCAGGTGCGTGGCTCATGGTCTTGCGCGGCTATACGCGCCCGGTAGACCTTAGGCGGGATCAGTCGCGGGCCGGCTCGTAGGTCAGGATGACCGTGCCCGTGGAGAGCGTCTTCGAGTCCGTCAGCTTGAG
>JBBRJW010000281.1:0-5027 GCA_038218705.1 Chthonomonadales bacterium
GATCAATACCGAGCAGGCCCTGGCGGAAGCGCCCAGGGATGACCCCTCTCTGGCGCCGCTCGCGAAGACGCTTGCCGCTGCCGCGGTCCGGCTGAAGAAGGGGCCGAAAGATGCTTCTGCGAAGCGGGCATATGTCGAAGCAGCCTATAAGTATGGGAAGACGGCCGAGGACAACGCCAGTCGGAAGCTGACACCGCAGGTGCAATACCGGGCGGCGCTCGCTCTCTACCGCAAGGCCCTCGCGGTAGACCCGAAGCACGGGCCCAGCCTGGCCGAAAAGAAGCAGATCGAGCAGGTCTACGCGAGCATGGGGTTAGCGGTACCGAAGTAGGAGAGTCAGCATGAACAGACTCGGGATAGGCATAGCCTGTGCGGCGTTTGCGCTTTTCGGCGTGCGGGCCGCGCTTGCCGACGAAAAGCCTGCGCGTGATGCGTCGCCTCTAACGGTTAAGCTCAGGCCATCGAAACCGGTATTCGACTCGGGGTCTCCAGTCACCTTTACGATTGTCGTCACGAACACCAGCAAGAGCGCTGTAAGTCTGAGTTACAATACGACGCAGCGTTACGACCTGGAAATTCGCAAAGGGAAGTGGAAGGGTGGAGAGTTTGTCTGGCGATGGTCGAAGGGGCGAGTGTTCGGGATGATGATGATGTCCGGCGCGCTATCGCCTGGCAAATCGCTCACGTTCACCGAGACCTGGAAGCCTGAACCGGCAGCCTCAGCAGGCGAATACTCTGCTGTTGCCACGTTTCTTGGCGTGCGCGGCGCGGCTTCCTCGCCGCAGTCCTTCCGGATGAAGTAGACACCGGCCAGCAGCACGGCGGTTCCGGCCCGGCTCCGCCGCCGCAGTCCTTCCGGATAAATTGAACGCCTTCGCCCCCTTGCAACCACGGGGCGGAGGAGTTCGTATAACCTGTAGCGAATAAAAGACCAATATGGTCGGTTAGACGTGGAGCCTCCGCTCCGGCGAGGCTCAGGAGGCACTATGCCGCGCGCTGCAGCGCCGCCAGATGTTCCGGGCGCGATTCTCGATGCCGCCATGCGATTGATGGAGTGGTACGGCTATCGGAAGATGACGATGGACGACATCGCTCGTGAAGCCCAGATCGGAAAGGCGACGATCTACGGATATTTCCAGAACAAGGAAGACGTTGCTCTCTCCGTTATTGATCGGAAACGCCGTGCGCTTCTGGCTCGCTGCGAGGCTGTGCGGTCGTCGGAAGGAACCCCTGAGCAGCGCCTGCGTTCTGTGTTAGAAGATGTTGTACTCTATGCGTTTGATTCGGCCCAGCGGTACCGAATCAGCCTTGATGACGCACTTGCGAGCCTGCGTACGGTGGTGTTGGCTCGCCGCGAGGTCTGGAATGCGGAGCTCGCAGAAGTGATATCGGCCCTTTTGGAAGATGGCTGCAGCCACGGGTCTTTTCAATGCGCGGATTGCAGCTCTACCGCGAGGACCATCATTACCTGCCTCGGAGGCCTCAGCCCCAGCAATCTCTCGCCGCGTGAGCTCGGCTCGCGAGAAGAGATCGTTGCGCGTACCGATGCTGTTATCGATTTGATGCTGGCAGGCCTTGCCGTCCGACGCTAGTGTGAATTACCTTTGCTGCGACCCTGTCTCAAGGAAGCGAACTATGCCAACTGACTTGGAATCCCCCCGACCCGCCAATGCCGGGAACCAACCTCCCGCACAAGCTCCGGCGGAAGAACAAACGCCCGTAAATGAATCCGTCGCAAAGTCTCGACCGCGCTGGGTCAAGAGGGCGTTCGGAGGTATCGGCCTGGTGGCGCTCGTGCTGGGCCTCTTGTGGTTCGTGCGCTACTGGCACTGGTCGCACACGCACGTTTCAACCGATGACGCGTACGTGTCGGGCAACCTGGTATCAGTCAGTCCGGTCGTCAGCGGCACGCTGTCGCAGTTGCTGGTAGACGAGGGCAATGTAGTGCACAAAGGGCAGCTCGTTGCCCGCCTGGACGCCGCGGGACCGCAGGCAACGCTGCGTCAGGCGAGAGCCAATTACGAAGCCGCGCTCTCCCAGGTACCCCAGGCCGAGAGAAATCTGCGGTTCCAGCAGCTCTCCACGCAGGCCGCAATCGAACGGGCCCGCGCGGCGCTCGGAGCTCAGAACGCGAAGACGAGCGGAGCGCGCGCCCAGGTGGGACTTACCGCCGGGACGACCGAGAATCAGCTCCGGCAGGCGCAGAGCCAGGTGAATACGGCCCTGGCGGCGAGCCTGGCTGCGGCGGCGCAGGCCTCGCAGGCTCAAGCCCAGGAGCGGGTGGCCCGGGCAGGCGTTGAGACCTTTCGCCAGGGCATCCAGACGGCGCAGGCTGCCCTGAAGAACTACCAACAGCAGGTTCAGACCGCCGGAAAAGCGCTCCAGGCGGCGCAAGCCCGCGCCCTGGCATCGCAGGCAGATGCGGAGCGAACGCGAAAAGACGAAGCCCGATATCGCACTCTCTACCTTCAGGATGCCGTCTCGGCCCAGGTCTACGATAGCGCCCGCAATCAGGCGCGCGATGCCGCGGCGGGTCTGCTGGCGAATCAGGCTGCCGCCGAGGGAGCACAATCTCAGGTTGAGCAGGCACGGGCGGGCGTCGCTCAGGCAGCGTCTCAGGTTGAGCAGGCGCGCAAGAGCGTCACGCAGGCAGAGGAGCAGGCTCAGGCTGCCGAGCAGGGGGCGAAAGCTGCTCGCGAGCAGGCAGCCGCCTCAAGCAGCCAGATCGCGGTAGCTCGCGCCGGCGTAGGGCTGGCTCGGGCAAATCTGGCGCAGGTTAGCGTTCAGGGCGCCAACCTCGCCCAGCAGGTCGCGAGCTCCGGGGAGAATCAGGCGGACATTGCTGCGGCGCAGGCGGGGCAGGAGCAGGTTGAGGCCCGCCGTCGGCAGATTGAGACGGCGAGAGCACAGGCACAGCAGGCCCAGGCCGCACTCGCCAACGCACAGGTTACTCTTGGCGATGCCGCAATCTATGCCCCGGACGATGGCATCGTGGTGAAGAAGAACTCGAATACCGGGGCATCCCTCTCGCCCGGGCAGTCGATCTTCACGATGACGCAGCGTGATTACGTCTGGATCCAGGCGAACTTCAAGGAGACCCAGCTTACCGACGTTCGTCCGGGACAGGAGGCCGAGATCGAAGTGGATGCGTTCCCGGATCGGGTCTTCAAGGGGCGCGTCCACAGCATCAACGAGGCGACGGGCGCGGCGACCTCGCTTCTGCCGCCAGACAACTCCACCGGAAACTTCACCAAGGTAGTGCAGCGGATACCGGTGCGCATCGAGCTGGTGCCGGCCGCGGCGAGCGACGATCGCAAATTCGCCCGGGCCGAGGATATTCAGCAGCTGCGGCAGGGCATGTCTGTGACCGCCACCGTAACGACGGGCGATGGAGGCGAGGCGCGGTCAGCCGCAGGCAGCGGCGCGGGTGCAGGGGACGGCCAGCAGGGCTCCGCAGCCGGGCCCACCCGGGCTGGAGCCAATGGCGCTTCTTCGGCAGGGGACACCTCTGCGCAAGGCAGTTCGACAGGCTCAGGTTCGGATGGTTCTACACCCGGCTTCGGTGCTGGCAGTCCGACTGGCTCCGGCCCCAATGGCTCCATGCCTGCCACAGGGCCTGAGGGACCAGGCGCGAATCGCGCGCCCGGCGCCATGCCACCCGGTTCGGTGGAGGGAGCTGGCCGGGCAGCGCCGGCCGGGCGATCCTCGCCACCGACCCTGCCCAATCCGGGCACAGGGCCGCTGATTGGGGCAGGGAGTGACGCTCCGACGAGCGGTCGCTCGAGCGGCCAGCCGCAGCAGCCCGGAGCTGCCAGCGGCCCGGCGGGCAGAGCTGCTGGCGGAGCAGCCGGCGCACCTGCGGGCGGCGTGGGGACTGGGTCCGGTACGGGGACAGGCGCTGGCGCAGCCGGCGGGGCGGGAGGCGGACGATGAGCATGCGAAGAGGCTGGATTGCACTTGCGGTTCCGGCAATCGTGGTGGGGCTTGCCCGAGTGGCTGCCGCGGGCGATCCGCTCCCGGCGGTGGGAACGTCCGAAACTCTCCCACTGAAGCCGCTGCCGGTGCCAACGGGGGTGATACCACTTCCGGAGGGGCCACCTCCAACAGCGAGGCGGGAAGCCGCGCCGCCTCCGGCGCAGACAGTGCCCACGGGAGATAGGCCCCTGGCGAAATCGCCGACTCTGGGTGCGATTCAGGGATATGTCGCCACCAGGGCGATCGCTTTGCGGGATGCGGTGGCGATCGCGCTCTACGCCAGCCGCGACTTTGCACGGGCTGCCGCGGCCCTGGAACAGGCGCGCGGGCGAACGGGGCAGGTGCGCGCAGCGCTTATTCCGACCCTGAGCGCTGGAGCGAACCTGACTTATTACGATGCGCCGACTCAGGCAAACTTCGGCGCAATCGTAGGCGGAGGAGCGGGAGGTCCTGCGATCCCCCCGGTCACCATCTCACCCCAGTTCTTCCCGGTGCTCGAGGCCACGTTGGCGATCCCGATCGATATCGCCGGGTCCTTGCGCGCCGCCGCGAGCCAGGCACAGTTCCAGGAAGTTGCGGCGCGAATCGATGTCAATCGGGTCCGCAACGATATGGTCTACAACGTTAAGAGCGCGTTCTATTCCGCGCTTCAGGCGAGGGCCCAGATCGCGGTTGCCACAGAGAGCGTGAACAACTCGCTCAACCGGCTCAGCGATGCATACAAGAACTATGCCGCGGGAGTGGCGCCGCGCTTCGATGTCATCAGCGCTCAGCGCGACGTTGCGAACGCCCAGCAGGACCTGATTAACGCGCGGGCCCAGTTGAGCGTGAGTCTTGCCCAACTGAAGAGCACGATGGGTCTCGACCTGCGCACACCTATCCGGCTCTCGGAGCAGGACGCCGTCGAGTATCCGCCTGGCGTTGCTCCCCCGGTCGTACCTCCGGTCTCCACCGGCGCTGGCGAGGGCCCGCGCGCCGACGCCGATCTTCCGGGCCAGCCAGTTGAGACTCCGGAGCACCGGCCCGCGTCCGCCACCGGTGACGCCATCCGA
>JBBRJW010000282.1:0-5016 GCA_038218705.1 Chthonomonadales bacterium
CAGGGCACCCGCGTTCTCGCGGGAGCGGAGCCGATCCCCGACCTCAACCGCCTCTCGCCCTCTGCCGCCATTCAGGGACACGAGCTCGGGCTCCTCGCGAGCTTGAATCGGAAGCATCTGATTACCCACCCTGGCGATCCAATGCTCGCGGCCCGCGTCAAATCTTTTGAAACGGCTTTCGGGATGCAGGCCGCGATGCCCGATGTCCTCGACCTGAGCAGCGAGACGGATGCTACCCTGAAACTGTACGGATTGGAGCGCGGCGCGACGAAAGGCTTCGCCTGGCAATGCCTGGTCGCCCGGCGCATGGTCGAGCGCGGCGTCCGCTTCATCGAACTGATCGACGTCGGCGCATCCAATAACTGGGACGCGCACGGCGATATGAAGACCCACGAGCCCCTGGCTCGCAACGTCGACCAGGCGGCCGCCGGTCTCCTCCGCGATCTGAAGTCGCGCGGGATGCTCGACAATACACTCGTGGTCTGGACCACCGAGTTTGGCCGCACCCCCACCATGGATGGTCCGCAGGGGCGGAGCCACCACGGTGCAGCCTTCTCCTCCTGGATGGCGGGTGGCGGGGTCAGGGGCGGCATCGTCCACGGCGTCACCGACGACTACGGCGCAAAGGTGGTCCAGGATGAGGTGCACGTTCACGACTTCCACGCCACCATTCTGGCGCTACTCGGCTTCGACCACCTGAGGCTCACCTACCGCTATGGTGGCCGCGACTACCGGTTGACCGACGTGGCTGGCCGGGTTGTCGACCAGATCATCGCCTGAGCTCGCGGAGCATGTCGGCCGGGCTGCCCTTGCGAGCACCACCCGGCACACTCCTTCACCCGCACGGATGGATGCCAGCGAAGCGCCGAATCCGGACGCTCTGCCGGCCGCTCGCACCCGCTTTCACCTCTACCCGTCTCACCCAAATACCTGATTCTGTCTCCCGCAGACAATTGCAGTCAATTCCCCAAACTCTCCGTTATAGTGCACGCCCGAATCGTGGCACAACCCATTGTCCGACCGCTCCGTACCGGTGAACGCCATCTGGTGGTGTAGAAGTTTCCGGTGCATGCGAATTGGCGGACGCGCAAAGCCACGTTCCGGCGCAACAGCTTGGCGGAACGCGCATAGTCCAGGGGAGATTAGCATGCAACGCAAAGGCGTAAGCGATTACGGCCTGATGGCGATCATCGGGCTAATAGGGTGGGGAGCAATGCCCGCCCGAGCGGCAACCTATGAGGTCGGTCCGGCCAGCGGGTACAGGACCCTCGGGTCGGTTCCGTGGGTGGCTCTGCAGCCCGGCGATACCGTCCTCGTCAACTGGCAGCGCCAGCCCTATCACGAGAAGGTCGTGTTGAGCTGCGCGGGAACCGCCGCACTGCCAATACGGGTTGTTGGAGTCCCCGGACCGGACGGCCAGCTCCCTGTCATCGATGGCGCTAGCGCCACCACCAGCCGTCAATTCTCTGCGTTCGCCGGTCAGCCGTCGGACCTCGGCATCATCGAGATTATGGGCCTGGTGGGCTCCAAGCCGGCATACATTGAGGTCAACGGGCTCGATGTCTGCGACGCGGGCGCACCCTTCACCTATCTTGATGCCCAGGGCCAGCGGCGGGCATACCCGGCGAATGCCGCAGCTATCTACATCGCGGGCTCCGAGAACATCACTGTGCGGGGCTGCACCGTCCGTGGGTCTGGCAGCGGACTGGTAGTGACCTCCGGAGCCGAGGAGAGCCTCGTTTCACGCGAGATCCTTGTGGAGAAGTGCTCACTTTTCGGCAATGGCGCAGCGGGCAAAGGCTACGAGCACAATGCCTGCACCGAGGCCGTAGGCATCACGTTTCAGTACAACTACTTCGGTCCCCTCCGTCTTGGCGCGGGAGGCAACAACATCAAGGATCGCTCGGCCGGTACGGTGATACGGTACAACTGGCTCCGCGAGGGAGTGCGTGTGCTCGACCTGGTAGAGCCGCTTGACAGTTACCCGATCGCCAGCGCGGATCCGCGGTTCCATCAGACCTATGTCTATGGCAACACAATCATCAACGGGAATCAGGGCGCTTCGCAGATCGTTCGCTACGGCGGCGACCAGACAGCGCTCTCCCACTACCGAAAGGACACTCTCTACTTCTACGACAACACCGTTGTGAACATCGCCGACCAGACGGGCCCGGGCGCACGGACGCGCACCCAGCTCTTCGAGATGGCGACACCCGATCAGGCTGGCGACCTTCGCAACAACGTCATCTACTCTGCGCCAGCCAGCGCAGGCCGGCCAGCTACGGAGTTCTCGCTTCTCGGCATGAGCGGCACTCTCAACTGTGGGCGGAACTGGGTCAGCCCGGGTTGGCTGGCGGCACGAAGCGGAGCCCGAGTTACGACTCAGGTCAGCGGGACAGGGTCCATCATTACCAACAGCGCCAACAATCCGGGATTCGCTGGCCTCCGGACGCTCGACCTGCGGCTGCAGCAAGGCTCCCAGTGCATCGGCGCGGGCGTCAACCCGCTGTCGGCCGAAAGCGGGCTCTACGGCGTCTACTATCAGTACCAGGCGCCACAGTCAGCAGCAGCACGCCTCACGAACCCGGCGGGCCCCGACCTTGGAGCTTACGGTTACGGCAGCCCGGCAGTCGTTCCAACCTACTCGGTGAGCGGCAGGGTAACGTGCCAGGGAACAGGCGTTTCCGGTGTTCTGATTACAGCCAGCAGTGGCGCAACGGCTGCCACTGGTGCGGATGGCGCATATACTCTGGCGGCTCTGGTTCCCGGAAGCTATACGATCACGGCCACGTCACCAGGCTATCTTATCAGCGCTGCGCAGTCGGTCTCTGTCGGAGCGAACACGACCGGGATCAACTTCATCGCACAGGCAACCTATACCGTGAGTGGCGTCGTTACCGGTGCAAACGGCCCGCTGGCTGGCGCTACGGTCGACGCTGGCAATGGCCTGACCGCCGTAACAGAGGATGATGGCTCCTACGCCATCGCGGGAGTGCTCCCGGGCACCTATGCCATCGCGGCAAGCCTCCTCGGCTACACATTCGGCGCACCGCAGGAGGTGACGGTTACCGGTGATCAGTCCGGTGTCAACTTTGCCGGGTCATTCGCCCAGGCAATCGGCATCCGCTCGTTCGCACTCGATCGAAACATGGTCCGGGCTACAGATCGCCCGACCATTACGGTACTCCTGAACGGAGCGGTACCGCAGGGAGCCGGCGTCGTGGTGCGATTGATAAGCAGCTCGCCGTCGATCGTGCAGGTCTCCGACCTCACACTCACGGCGTCCATGACAGGCAAGTCCGTCTCGATCACTACGGGCTACGTCAGCCGCGCAACGGTGGTAAGCATCACCGCAAGTATCGGAGCAACCACGCAGCGCGTCTATCTGACCGTTCTGCCGAGATAACGGGAATCCAGCCCGCAGCAGAGGCCGCCAGGCTTCTGCCGCGGGCGAGGCCGGAAGTAAACCGACGTGCCTCTCCGCCGCATTCGCGGGGGAGAGGCACGTCGTCGCTTGCCAGCCGAGCGAGCCGGCGCCGCCACTGGCCTCTTTGTGCCAGAATAGGGCGCGGGGCCGCAGCGCCAGACTGCGCCGCACTCTTGCCACCCATGATTCCGCCCTATGAGGGAGATCCTGTATGCCGCGCAAATCGGATTCCGACGGTTCTGAAAGTCTGCCCGAGGGCCTCTACGAGCAGATCATCACAGAGCGCCTGGAAGGCGTGATCAGCGCACTCTCGGACCAGAAGATTTCTCAGTCCGGTGAACTGGATGAAGGGGAGGCTCATGAGCGCCTGGCCCGACATGTCTATGCGGCGGCCCGCGGCGCGCTCGCGTCCATTCCAGGCGACAGCCAGGCGAAACTCGAGGCCCAGCTGGCCCTCTGCAACGAGCTGATCGCTCTGCTCGAGACCGCAGTGGACATGGGCATCTCTACCTCCGAGCGCGTGATCATTCCGGCCAGAGACCTTCGTGCTGTGAGATCCAGTGGCAAGCTCGCCCGCGAGTTCGGGCGACCGCTCATTCCCCTCACTGCGTCGGTGCTCCTCGTCAATGATGGCGAGCGGCTCAATATTGGAGAGTCGCTGAGGCGCGAGATCGACTCATCCGACCGTATCGACCTTATCTGTGCGTTCGTAAACCATACCGGCACTCGAGTTCTGGCCCGCGAGCTGCGGGAGCTCTGCGCGCGCGGCTCGCTCCGGCTCATCACCACAACCTACATGGGAGCGACCCAGCAGCGCGCGCTCGACGAGCTCGCCGAATGGGGCGCTACAATTAAGATCGCGTACGAGACACCCCCGGCCAACACGAAGCTCCATGCGAAAGCGTGGCTCTTCCACCGGAACAGCGGGTTTCACACAGCGTACATCGGCTCCTCGAACATCAGTCACTCGGCCCTTGTGGATGGCTTGGAGTGGAACGTTCGGCTCTCGGAGACCGAAGCCCCTGTGATCCTCGCCAAGTTCCGGTCGACCTTCGAGCGCTACTGGGTCGATCCGCAGTTTGAGCTTTATGATCCTCGGATCGCGACGAATCATGAGCGTCTGGGAAGAGCTCTCAAGGCGTCCTCCGGCGCACCCGGGACGCCTCAGCGCTTCTATCTCGACCTGGAGCCCCGGCCTCATCAGCGCGAGATTCTCGAAGCGCTCGCCGTGGAGCGCGAGCGGCATAACAAGTGGCGCAACCTCGTGGTGGCCGCCACGGGAACCGGAAAGACCGTCGTTGCGGCGCTCGATTACGTTCGGCTGCGCCGCTCGCTGGGCGAGCTCAAGCTCCTGTTTGTCGCACACCGCCGAGAGATCCTCGACCAGTCTCTGGAGACCTTCCGAACGGCCATGCGGGACGGAGCCTTTGGCGAGCTCTGGGTGGGCCAGCATCAGCCACAGAGCTACAATCACGTTTTTGCTTCGGTGCAGATGCTTCACGCTGCGCACCTGGACCTGCTCCCTCCAGATCACTTCGACATGGTGATTATCGATGAGTTCCACCATGCGGAGGCGTCGACATACCGGC
>JBBRJW010000283.1:0-4997 GCA_038218705.1 Chthonomonadales bacterium
CCTCACTACCCAGGTGGACCTGGCGCCTGCCGCGCTGGGCCACCCTTATGCGGTCGAGCTCGGCTTCTGGTACTACCCGCTCGTCGGCATTCTGATGGTCGGGCTCTCGAACGCCACGAACTTCACCGATGGGCTCGACGGCCTTGCGACCGGCCTGGCCATACTGATCGCGATGACCATCGCGACGCTCGCTGCGGTGCTGTTTCCGGAAGTCGCCCTCTTCTGTGTGGCTCTTACCGGCGCGCTCTGCGGATTTCTCTGGTGGAATGCCCATCCAGCGCGCGTCTTCATGGGCGATACGGGCTCCCTGGCCCTCGGCGCAGGCCTGGCCGCATGCGCAATCGTCGCCAAACAGGAGATTGCGCTGCTGGTCGCTTCGCTCGTCTGTTGGGTCGACATCATCTCCGTGATCATTCAGGTGAGTGTCTTCAAGCTGCGCAAGCGACGCCATGGCATCGAGTACGCGCGTACGCATCGGGTTGTTCGACGTACCCCCATTCATCACCACTTTGAGGAGGCCGGTTGGGCCGAGACCCAGGTCGTGACCCGCTTCTGGCTGGCGGGCGCAATCTGCGCAGCCGTAGCGATCCTCTGGAATCGAGGCGGGTGATGGTTCGACAGAGGGGAAGGCAGATGGCAGAGCGTAAGGAACGGTCGTCGAGTGTGAGGGTTGCGCTTCCGATGGACCTGTGGCTCTTCGGGGCGACCGTGGCGCTGGTCGTCATCGGCCTCACGCTGGTCTACGACTCGAGCTATCTGGTCGGGATTGCAAAGTTCAACGACTCCTACTACTTCCTGCGCCTCCAGGCCTTAGGCGCGGTGTTTGGATTCGGTGCGGCCGCAGCTGTAATGCGTGCAGGCTACTGGCGATTCCGCAAGCTCGGGAATGCACTGCTTCCCGCTGCCGCGGCACTCCTCTTACTCGTCTGGACAGCCCTGGGAAAAGAGGAGCACGGCGCGCACCGATGGCTGCGGCTGCCCATTTCCTGGCAGCCATCCGAGCTGGCCAAGCTCGCCCTGATTCTCTTTCTCGCGAGCGCTTTTGCAGGCGCCGCTGGCGGCCGGATCAGGTCCGCGGACCTCTGGTGGCGCGTCTTCGTATCTAGTGTAATCCTCGGGCTGATTAACGCCGAGCCAGATCTCGGCACGGCCGCGGCGCTCTTTACGGCCGTCTTTGCGCTGATTGCGGTCGCCGGTGTCCGTCGAATGGAGCTCCTGAAGATCGTCGGCGGCTTTGCGCTCCTCTTCGCGCTCGCCAGCATGGCACATACGCATCGAAGTGACCGACTGAAAGCCTGGCTGCACCCGGAGCAGTTCAATCAGGGCATTGGCTATCAATCCTACCGGGCGCGCCTCGCGGTCGGCACAGGCGGGCTGGTCGGCGTGGGGCTGGGATCGGGCAAGGAGAAGTACACGCTTCCGGAGATAGAGAGCGATTTCATCTTCGTCAACATCGCCGAGGAGACCGGGTTTCTCGGGAGCGCCCTCGTCATCGGCCTCTACATGATCGTTGGCGCGCGCGCATACCGCGCTGCCAGGCTCTGCAAGGATCGCTTTGGGCAGCTCTTGGCGACAGGCCTGGGCACCCTCATCATGGGCCAGGCCATCATCAACCTGACTACGGTCACGGGCGTGCTTCCCGCCACCGGGGTGCCGCTCCCCTTCATTTCGAATGGCATCTCCTCCCTCGTGGTGATGATGGTCTCGGTTGGACTGCTGCTCTCGATCGCCCAACATCCCACCCCTCCGATGAGGTCACGCGCATGAGAACTCTGCTAACAGGAGGGCGACGATGCGGGTTGTCGTGAGCGGAGGGGGAACGGGCGGGCATATCTTTCCGGCACTGGCGCTGGTGGAAGCGCTGCGTGCCGCCGACCCTTCCGGCCAGGCGCTCTATATCGGGGCAACGACGGGAATGGAGCGCGAGATCGTGCCGGCCGCCGGAGTCGACTTCCAGGCGGTGACCGCGCAGAAGGTGCGCAAGCTCCTCTCGCCGGGCACCGTCGGCGCAGGGATCTCGCTGCTGCGAGGCTACCGCGAGGCGCGGGCGCACCTTCTGCGCTTCGGGGCAGAGGTCGTGGTGGGCACCGGAGGCTATGTGGCTGGCGCAGCAGTGATGGCAGGCGCGCGGCTGGGATTGCCAACGGCGATCCTGGCCCCTGATTTCGTGCCAGGACGCATGAATAGACTGCTCTCCCGTTGGGTGCGGCGCATCTGCGTGGTCTTTCCGGAGACGCTTTCGGCATTTCCGCCCGGCCGCACGCTCCAGACAGGCCTGCCGCTCCGTGCATCCGCCGTTGCGCCAGCAGATCTCTCCCCGGCCGAGGCTCGCTGCCAGTTCCGAGGGCTCGCGCCGAACCGGTTTACCCTGCTCGTCATTGGCGGCAGTCAGGGCGCGCTTGCGGTAAACAACGTTGTTCTCAACGCTGCCCCTGCGCTGATCGCGGCCGGAGCGCAGATCATCCACCAGACCGGCCCCCGCAACATTGCGGAGGTCGAGGCATCTGCGCGCGAGCGCGGCCTGCCGCTCGGCGCGGGGTACGAGCCGCGCGCTTTTCTGAACGCCGGGGAGGTTAGCAGCGCATACCGTGCCGCCGATCTGCTGCTCTGTCGCGGAGGCATCTCCACGCTCTCCGAGGGCATGGCCAATCGCCTCCCCATGCTGGTGGTGCCGCTTCCAACAGCCTATGCGGACCACCAGAGCCTCAATGCCGCGGCGCTCGAGCGCGCAGGCGCAGGCATCCACCTGCCCCAGCAGGGACTCGATGGCCGGGCTCTGGCCGCTCGCATCGAAGGCCTTCGCGCAGCTCCCGATGAGCTGAAGCGGCTGGCGGCGGGAAGCGCGGCGCTCGGAAGGCCGAACGCCGGGGCGGATATCGCGCGGATCCTGGTCGAGCTGGCGGCAGGAAGCGGCCGCTAACGCCCGCGGGGACCCTACCGGGTCGCGCGCAAGGTACAATAGGGCTGGAATCGCGGTGGAAGGACGATGGAAATGTCAGCAGTGGAACGGCGCGCCCATTTTATCGGGATCTGTGGCGCTGGTATGAGCGCTGCCGCACTTCTCCTCCGCGAATCGGGCTGGCGCCTAACCGGGTCCGACGATGGCTGCTATCCCCCGATCAGCGAGCTGCTGCAGCGCGAGAATCTCCCCTGCACGACTCCTCACGCCGCCGCGAACATTCCGACCCCTGTGGACCTGATTGTTATCGGCAAGCACGCCAAACTGGTTCCCGAGCTTAACACGGAAGTTGCGCGCGCGTTCGAGTTGCAGAAGGCGGGGCTCGCTGAAGTCGCGTCCTTCCCTGAAGTGATCGGCCGGCTCGTCGCGGACACTGAGAACCTTGTTGTCGCCGGGAGTTTCGGAAAGTCGTCCATCACCGCCGCGCTCACGTGGCTCCTCCGCGAGGGCGGCGCAGATCCCTCGTGGCTCATCGGGGCAGCGCCTATCGGCCTCGGGTCCAACGCCCATCGCGGCAAGGGCGCGTGTTTTGTGCTTGAGGGTGATGAGTACCCCTCTTCAAACTGGGATCCCCGGCCGAAGTTCCTCCACTACCGTGCGAGCGCCGCGCTGCTCACCTCCTGCGAGCACGATCACTACAACCAGTTCCCTACGCTGGAAGACTACCTTGCGCCCTTTCGCGCACTCGTGCGCGCGCTGCCCGCGGCTGGCCTGCTGGCTGCCTGCGCCGATGGCGAAGGCGTGGCGGAGGTCGCATCGCTCGCGCCCTGCCGGGTAGTCACCTACTCTGCCTACCCCGATCGCGGCGCTGACTGGCATGCGGCAGACATCCGCTTCGAGGCAGATGGCGTGTCGTTTAGCCTGGCGCACCACGGGCGCACCGTTTGCGCACTGCGGTCTCAATTGCTCGGCGAGCACACCGTTCAGAATCTCGTTGGCGCGGCAGCGCTTCTGCTGGAGCTGGAGCTTATCACGCCGGAGGCGGTCGCTGCGGCGATCCCGAGCTTCCCGGGCCTGCGCCGCCGACTGGAGCCCAAGGCGCCGAACTCCAGCCTGCCGATCTTCGAAGATCTTGCCAGCTCCCGCCCGAAGGCCGCAGCCGCCATCGCGGCCGTCCGGAGCCGCTATCCGGATCGCCGCCTGATAGCGCTGTTTCAGCCCCATACGTTCAGCTTTCGATCTCGCCGGGCGCTCGACTGGTACCCTGGCCTGTTCGCAGGCGTTGATCGGGCCCTGATATTCAGCCCGCCCGATCTTCCCGGCCTCGACGAGGATCAGGAGCTCTCGGGAGAGGAGATCGTGAGCGCGATTCGGGCAGGCAATAGCTGCCCTGTAGCTGCTTCGCCAGATGCCGATCAGACCATTGCGGCCCTCGAGAGCCTTCTCTGCCCGGACGATGTCCTGCTCATCATGACGTCTGGCGGGATGGGAGGGGTTATTCCGCGAATTGTTGAGCTCGCGGAAGCGCGCTTCCCGCGGAAATCGGTGTAATGAAGCTCCTCTTCTCCGAATACCAGGCCCTCTATGCGACTTACACGTTTGCTTATGCCGTCTATGCGGTGTGCGAGCAGCGCTCTGAGCTGCCTGAGATCTACAAGCAGGGCTTTCTGCCCTACACCGGAGTGCCCCGGGTAGAGGAGGAGCTCTTCTACCTGGCGCGCAGCCTGCGCGTAGATCTGTCCCGCTCTGTGGATCTCACGGAGAATCGCAGGGTCGCCCGCAAGCTCGAGCCCCTCCTCATCTCCCTGGAGTGCCAGCCAAAGGAGCAGGCGAACCTGGCGGATCCGAGCTTCCGAGATTTTTGCCTAACCTATACCGCCGCGCGGTTTGTCGATGGCAGCCTCGATGCGAGCCGCTTTGAAGCCATCCTCGCGCGTGAGTGCTTCACGCATCTCTTCACATTCAAGAGCGACGGACGACCCATCGGTTATGTTTTCGCGGGCGTGGAAGGCGACGCGCTTCACTACTGGTTCTCGTTCTTCAATAGCGCCCTCCTCGATGATTACCCGATCGGCAAGTATATGATGTGGCGTACGAT